>DATLOL010000106.1:0-6576 GCA_035536275.1 Thermoanaerobaculia bacterium | reverse complement strand
CCGCAGCACCGGCCCTGAGCGTGCGACGCGAACGGTGATCGTGCCGCCGCGCGGCGTGAACTTCACCGCATTCGAGAGCAGGTTCCAGACGATCTGCTGGAGCCGCCCTTCGTCGCCGAGGACGCGCGGAAGACGCGGTGGCACGCTCGCGAGCACGTCGATGCCTTTCGCGACCGCGGCCGGGTGGATTGTGGTCATGGCGGCCTGCACGACCGGGCCGACTTCTACTGGAGCCGGCGTGAAGGTCATCTTTCCCGCCACGACGCGCGATACGTCCAGGACGTCGTCGATGAGCTGCGCCTGCACCTCGGCACTTCTGACAATGGCGGCGATCGCCGGGCGAGCTTCGTCTTCCGGGAGCCCGACCGCCAGCATCTTGGCCCAGCCGAGGACGGCCGTCATGGGAGTGCGCAGCTCATGGGACAGGGTTGCGAGGAATTGATCTTTTCTGCGGTTCGCATCCTCGAGCGCTTTCTGGGCCGCCAGCTCGTCCGTGATGTTGCGGAACTCGAGAACGGCGCCGGCCCCTTCTCCCTGCTCGAACGGCGCGAGCGAACAGGACACCGGGAACGTCGATCCGTCCTTTCGCACGAACAGGTCGCGGTGATTCGAGAGCGGCTCCCGCTGCACCCGAGCGTTCCGAACCGCGCAAGCCGTTGTGTCATGTCCGCCCTGGCTCGCGGTCGCATGAAGAACATCATGGAACGGCGCACGCGCGAACTCCTCCAGCGAATAGCCCGTCTCCCGAACGGCCGCGGGATTCATGTACGTCGCGACGCCTCGCTCGTCGAGCATGAGCAGGCAGGACGCGGCGTTCTCGGCGATCGTCCGGATCAGGGCGTTCGCACGCTCCAGCTCCGCCGTGCGCGCTTCGAGTGCTTCCTTCGCGGCGACGAGCTCCTCTTCGGCTTTCTGGCGCGCGAGGAGGATGGCCTGCGCGTTCTGAATCGCGACCGACCGGAGCTGTTCTTCTTCGTGGTCGAGCGGCAAGCTCACAGATCAACGACTCCCCAGACGTTCGGCAGCAAGCTTAGTGCCCTCCACGCGCGCGCGGATTTTCGCGAACGCCGTGTCGCGCGTAGTGGAGGTATCGTCGCTGAACGGGGAGAAGCCGCAGTCGTCGGTCGTGCCGAGCTGCGCGACGGGGATGTATTCGGCCGCCTCCAGCACCCGCTCGCACACCTCCTCCGCCGTCTCGATGTGCGGGTCGATCGGAGCGACGACACCCACGAAGACGAGATGGTTGGGCTTCATGAATTTCCGGATGTTCCCGAGCACCTGGACCCGGTCTTTCTCCCCCGCCAGCGCGATGTAGAAGTTGCCCACCTTGAGCTGGAAAAGACCCGGGAGCAGGTCGGCGTAATCGACTTCGGCGCTGTGAGTGGAGTCACGGTCGCCGCCCGGACAGGTATGCACGCCGATACGTGCGCGCTCCTCCACTGTGAAGCGGGAGAGAGCGAGGTTGTTGAGATCGATGAAGCTGTTCAGCAACTCGCCCGACGGATCGATCTTGACCGCAAGGCGTGCTTCGGTGAAGTCAATCTGCACCTTGTACGCGCCCTTCGCGAAACACCGCCGGATCTCGGTCTCGTGCTGCGCGAGGAGATCCTCGATGAACTGCTCGCGCGGATAGTCGGGGATGCCCTCCGGTGGATACATGAGGCTCAGCGCCGAGGGGGAGATGACGGCTTGTTTCAGCGGCATGTGTGCGTACCGTTGGGCGACGTCGAGATAGGAGTCGGCCAGGCGCTTGTACCGAAAGGGACCGGCCGTGAGCCGCGGCATCCGCCGTACGTGACCGGCGGAGAAAGGGATCTTGAAGCCGTCGGGGGCAGTGTTCGGCAGACCATGGACCGAGTACGTCCAGAAGTTGTGGTACTTCCGCTGCTCGCCATCGGTGATGACGGGCGAGCCGGTCTCCTCGAACCGCGCAATCGTGTCGCGGATGGCCGAGTCGTACATCGGGTCGAGAGCCGGATTGTCGGCGTTGCCATCGGCCACGGCCTCGATCAGCTCCAGAGGCCGGGGAATGCTTCCGATCGGCTCGGTCGGAATGGTCAGCATGGAAATACTCCCCTTTCGGCAGTTTCTCGACGCCAGATTGTAAGGAAGCCAAAGTGAGTGATGCAAAAACGGAACCGTTGGCCGCGGTTCTTGCATAGAAACGCGAACGATGTCGGTCGGAGATCCGGTGGGAGCAGGCGGTGCCGAGGAGAGCGTGCAGGCTCGGGGTATGACCCCGTTCGTCGCACGCGGTCTGCGCGATCTCTCGATGCTCACGCGAACGAGCCTGGCCGGAAAAGAGCTGCGCGATCAGATCGTCGAGCACGCCCTGCGATTTTTCGGCGCGGACGCCGCCGCGATGTGGCGGCTCGAGTCGCGCGAACGCCTGTGGCGGATCGCGGCCACGACCGGCCTGTCCGCGGACTACTCGGCCTTCGCGATCGAGGCGCCGGCGGACGGGGACGTCGCGGCAATGCTTCCCGGACCGCTGCTCATCTCCGACGTGCGGGCGTGGCCGGTCGTCGATGTCCGCCGTGAGTTGTACGACAGCGAAGGGATCGCGTCGTTTCTCGTGCTTCCGCTGATCATCCGGGGCGAGACCGCCGGGACGATCACCTGTTACTACCGAACCCCGAAGACGGAAGCGACCGAGGCGGAGCTCGACGCGGCGGCAGCATTCGCACAGATCGCCTCGATCGCGCTCTCGACCGAACGTTACGACCAGCTCGCGGACGTGGCGCGTGACGTCGCGGGCCGGCTCGACCTCGACGCCGTCGTGCAGCGCATCACGGACGCGGCGACGACGCTCACCGGCGCGCAGTTCGGCGCGTTCTTCTACAACGTGATCCGCCCGGATGGCGAGGCGTACACGCTCTACACGATCTCCGGCGTGCCGCGCGAGCACTTCTCAAAGTTCCCGATGCCGCGGAACACGCACGTCTTCGCGCCGACGTTTGCCGGTACCGGCATCGTGCGCAGCGCGAACATCCTCGAGGATCCGCGCTACGGAAAAAACGCGCCGTACCACGGCATGCCGGCGGGACATCTGCCGGTGGTGAGCTATCTCGCCGTTCCGGTGAAGTCGCGGACCGGCGAAGTCCTCGGCGGCCTGTTCTTCGGTCATCCGGACGAAGGCGTGTTCGGTGAAACCGAAGAGAAGATCGCCGACGCGCTCGCGGGGCATGCGGCGGTCGCCCTCGACAACGTGCGGCTGTACGAGTCGCTGGAATGCGATCGGGCTGCACTGAGGAAGGAGGAGCGACGATATCGTTCGCTCGTCCTGGCCACGCCGACGCGACAGGCCATCGCGACAGTCACTGCCGACGGGTCGTTGGAGCCATCACCGTCGTGGCAGGAGATCACCGGCCAGACCGCCGAGGAGATGCGCGGGCGTGGCTGGCTGCACGCCATCCATCCGAGCCATCGCACGCGCGTCACCGAAGCATGGGACGCAGCGCTCGGCGCCGGCAAGGTGTACGAAGACGAATACCTGTTGCGGCAGGCGGACGACTCGTACCGCTGGTTTGTAGACAAGACGGTGCCGATCCTCGGCGACGACGGCCGGATCGAGGAATGGATCGGGACGGCCATCGACGTGCACGAGCAGCACGTCGCGCAGGAAGGCCTCGCGTTTCTGGCGAAGGCGAACGAGATCTTCGCCTCCTCGCTCGACTATCGCGAGACATTGAAGAACGTCACGTTTCTCGCGGTGCCGCGTATCGCCGACTGGTGCGCCGTGGACATGGCGGCGGATGCAGGCGAGCAGCTTCGGAACCGCCTTGCCGTCGCGCATGCCGACCCCGCCAAGATCGCGCTGGCCGAGGAGCTCTACCGGAAGTTTCCGCCCGATCCGGAGACCGACGCGATTTACCGGGTCATGCGGACCGGCACACCAGAGCTAGTGCCGTTCGTGCCCGACGAGATGCTCGTGCAGGCGGCGCACAGCGAGGAGCATCTGCGGATGATTCGCGAGCTCGGCATCATGTCGTTCATGATCGTCCCGCTCCGATCGCGCGGTGCGGTGGTCGGCACGATCACGTTCGTCGCCTCGGACCGTCGTTTCTCGGAGCGGGATCTCGCGCAGGCCGAAGAGCTGGCGTACCGCGCGTCGATCGCCATCGAGAACGCGCGGCTGTACAGCGCCGCGCAAATCGCGAACCGGGCCAAAGACGAATTCCTCGCCACGCTGTCGCACGAGCTGCGCACCCCGATGACCGCGGTCCTCGGCTGGTCGCGCATGCTGAAGCTCGGCCTGAGCGACACGGAGGCCCAGGTGGCGATCGACGCGATCGAGCAGAGCGCAAGTGCGCAGGCGCAGCTCATCGAAGACGTGCTCGACGTGTCGCGCATCATGTCCGGGAAACTGACCTTCGATCCGCGTCCGACCGATCTGCGGACGGTCGCGCAGGCGGCGATGACCACAGTGCACCCCGCCGCCGTTGCGAAGGGCATCGAGATCCTGACCGCGATCCCGCCGATGCTGCCGCCGGTGCCGGGCGACGAGGGACGGCTGCAGCAGGTCGCCTGGAACCTGCTTGCGAACGCGATCAAGTTCACGCCCCGCGGTGGCACCGTCACGCTCCGCCTCGCGCACGAAGGATCTGTCGTTCGGCTGGTCGTATCGGATACCGGCGAAGGCATCGACCGCGCGTTTCTTCCCTATGTGTTCGAGCCCTTCCGGCAGGCGGACAACTCCACGACGCGCCCGCACGGCGGCATCGGTCTGGGTCTGGCGATCGTCCGCTCCCTCGTCGAGATGCACGGTGGCCGCATCCGCGTCGGCAGCGAAGGTAAAGGACACGGCGCGACGTTCACGCTGGAGCTGCCCGTCCTGGAGGCGGCGCCGGCGATCGCCGCGGCGTCGATGTCGGAGCGTGCTGTCCTGCCGGCCGCCTCGCCCTCTCTTCCCGCGCTGACTGACGTGACGGTGCTCGTGGTCGACGACCAGCAATTCACCCGCGACGTCGTCGCCGCGATTCTGCGGCGCACGGGGGCGGTCGTGCAAACCGCATCATCCGTTCGCGAAGGGCTGCAGATCTTCCGGAAGCTCGAGCCGCACATCGTCGTGTGCGACATCGCCATGCCGGACGAGGATGGATATGTGTTCCTTCGCGAAGTGCGGGGGCGCCCCGATGCACTGCGCACGACGCCGATCCTCGCGCTGACCGCCTTCGGCCGGCCGGAAGATCGGCTGCTGGCGCTCGATGCAGGATTCGACGCGTACCTCAAGAAGCCGGTGGATCCGGCCGACCTGGCGCAATCGGTCCAGCGTCTTTCGGCGCGTAGGTAGAGTCGAGGCGCGGGGGTAGGATGAGGCAACGGTGTACAACCTGAGCCGCTTCGGATTCGGCGAGATGATGGATTGTCGGGGGCGCATTCGCGACCTCTTCGCCGACGATCCTGCGACGCTCGAAGAGGCGGCCGACCGCGCGGTCGAGTTCTTCCGCCGCGAGCTGGTGGACGAGCGCGGCGAGCCGGCGTGCGCACTGGTGCGGTTCTTCAAGACGCATCCCTACGGCGATCTGCCGGAGGACCTGCAGGCAGTCGTGCGTGCCGCATCTCCCGACGCGCCACCGATCCCCGACCTGCGCTGCCTGACGCTCGTGGCGACGCGCGGCAACGAGGCGGACTGGAATTCGCGGCTGACGTCCCGCGGGCATCGCGCCATTCCGCTCATGAGCGTGGAAATGGTGCAGCAGGCGCCGATGATCACGCAGCTCGGTCTGAACCTGAAGATCGCGATCCTGCCGTTCGCGCGGAAGACGCTCTTCCCCGACCGGGTGAGCTCCGACCGATGATGGTCGATCGCGTGGCAGGGCGTCCGGCCAGCGCCCGGCCAGCGCCGGTGTGTTTTCGAGCGCCGTTACACTCGCCTAATCGGTGCGCGACTCGCGCCGCGCAGACTGGACCTGCAGAATCGTCTCGGCGAGGTCGACCGGCTCGACCGGCTTTCTGAGGTAGGCATCGAACCCTGCGTTCAGAGCGTTCTGGCGGTCTTCCGGCCGTCCGAACGCAGTGAGGGCGATGACCGGCGTCCGCGAAGGTGCTCCGCCCTCAGCACGGACGGCGCGGAGAAACACATACCCGTCCTGCTCTGGCATGGCGATGTCGCAAACCACCGCGTCCGGTCGTATCGAATGGAAAACCTCGAGCCCCTCGCGAACCGACGCAGCCGCATGGACCGCGGCGCCGCTCCGGCGAAGCACTGCCACGATCACGTCCCGGGTGTACTCCTGATCGTCGATCACCAGCACGCTCATGCCCTGGAGTGAGCGTGGCTCCACGCTGACACGCTGCGAGGGAACCGTCTCCCGCACCTCTCCCACGATCTGCTCGAACGTTGCCGGCGACTCGAGAACGGGCAGTTCCACGATGAATGCCGATCCGTGACCGACTCCTTCGCTTCTCGCGGTGATCCGGCCGCCATGCAGTTCCACCACCGTCTTCACGATGGCCAGACCGAGTCCGATGCCGCCCTCGGCACGGGTGGTCGAGCTGTCCTCCTGACGGAATGCCTCGAATACGTGCGGCAGAAATTGCGGAGCAACACCGCGGCCGGTGTCCTGCACCGTG
>DATLOL010000105.1:0-4079 GCA_035536275.1 Thermoanaerobaculia bacterium | reverse complement strand
CGCGAGCGAGGCCATGGCCGTGTCGTCGAGATCGGGCGGGAAGCCGCCGCCGTAGTCCGGACTGTACTTCCAGATTCCGAATCGCAGCGTCTGCGACTCGATCGAGTCGGCGGCCCGTGCCACGATCGTCTCCGCGCCGCGTACTTCGGCGAGACAGATGACGGCCAGCGCCGTACCGAAGACGGTCCGGTCCCGCCGTGCGTCTCCGGGGTCGCCGCGCGGCCACCGCTGCGTCAGCAACTCGCCGTCGGACAGTTGCGTGCGTCCGAGAAAGGCCACGCCGGCATCGATCGCCGCAACGGCGCGTTCGCGGCGGTCAGCATCGATCGTCATGAGCGGATTCTCCGACATCTGCCCGTTTGAAGAGAGGACAGGATCAGGTGAGCTGCCGCATCAGCTACGGGGCTGCTGAGGTCTCGTCGGCCATCTTCTCCTGAAGCCCCACATGTTCGAGAGCGTTTCGCGGCTTCGGTGCGCCTCACGCTGCGCGCTGTCACTCATTCCTGCAGCCACTTCTCAAAGACGGTTCTCAGGAGCGCTTCATCGACGTAGAAGTTCGTGGCGTTCAGTCGCGACACGACGTCTTTGACGTCGAGAAGTCCACCCTCGGCAGCGGCGCGGAGCACGCCCAACGTTCCGGTGACCCGCAGGCTCCGCCGCCGCGCTTCGGCCCGTCCCGCGCTTTCGTCGATGAGCAGCAGGTCCGCGCCGGTCCTTTCCGCAAGCGCAATCGCGGCGCGTTCGCCCAGGTCCAACTCGTCAGCAACGGAGGCGACGTCTTCCGCGGTTACGTCGACGATCCGAAGCCACGACGGTGGGTGCGACATCCACTCGTTGACGAGCCGAGGTGCCGACGCTGCACTCAGTTCTGCCGCGACCGCGTCCGGAACCAGCACGTTCCCGTACAAGCGCCGAAGGATCTCAGCCTGGTCGAGGAGGATCAGGTAGTGCAGCGGACTGCTGTCCGCGACGACAATCATCGGTCGCGAAGAATACCGACCTCACGATGAGCGGCCAGGTCGTCCTCGAAATCGGCCTCGGTGTAGCGCAGCGGCACGCCGTGCTTCTTGAGGAGCGCGTGCACCTCGAACCGGGTCTCCAGTTGAAGCAGCCGCCGCACCTGCCCTTCCGTCAACGCGCCCGTGCGATACGCCTCGACGGCCAGCGCTTCGAGCGCCTGCCGCGGCAGATCCGGCCAACGACCCTCGAGGAGTGCCGAGATGTCGTCCGGCAAATCGAGTGTGACTTGCATGGCGTCCACATTCTAGAGCAGGGCGACGTAGCAGCCGTCGCCAATCAGCCGGGCGCGCCAGCGGCACGCCTGTATCGTTTGAGGAGCTGTTCACGTCGTTTGCTCCGAGGACTCGTGAACCGAGTCACGCGTGGGTCTAAAACTGTCACGATCGACTCCAAACGAGTCACGCGTGGGTCTTAGACAGTCACGATCGACTCGAACGGAGTCACGCGCGGGTCTTGAAGAGTCACGATCGGCTCGAACGGAGCCACGCGTGGGTCTCGAGGAGTCACGATCGGCTCGAACGGAGTCACGCGTGGCTCCAACGGAGCCACGAAAATAGCTGGCGACCATTTCATAAATGGCTGAGTGCCATTTCGAGATGACACTCGGACCTCACGCGTGAGGAAATTGTCCTCAGTCGTGGGCATTTTCATCCCGAACGTGGCTCCGTAAGCCTCGCGCGTGGCTCCGGAAAAGCCGCGCGTGGGACTGTAGACGCCAAATTCGGCTCATTTTGAGCCGCGCGTGACTCGTTTCAGGTCAAACGTGGCTCGTTTCGCCATTTTCGTGACGTCGCCGAGGATATAAGAAATGGCCGCGGACATTAATCGTGAGGTGGTCAGCCATTTATCGTTGGTCTGACTGACATTTAAAAATGACGTCGTGTCATTTCGGGAGAACGGCCGCCCGCATGTTCTCCTCGAGATGCGCCACTTTCGACGTGCCCGGGATCGGCAGCATCACCGGCGAGCGATTGAGGAGCCAGGCCAGCGCCTCCGCGGGACCCACGCTTTTTGTCGCCTTCCCCGCCGCCAGCGGGTACCAGGGGATGAACCCGATCGACTCACGCTCGCAGTATTCGAGCACCGGCTCCCATTCGCGGTCGTTCAGGTTGTAGCGGTTCTGCACCGACACCACCTCGAAGTGCTTCCGCGCGCGCTCGATCTGCTCCACCGTCACCTCGGACAGCCCGATGTGCCGGATCTTTCCCTCGCGCTGCGCGTCCGCGAGCATGCCGAACTGCTCGTCCTCGGGGACCTTGTCGTCGATCCGATGCAGTTGAAACAGGTCGATGCGATCGAGGCGCAGGCGGCGCAGGCTTCCCTCGAGCCCTTCCCGCAGACGCTCGGGGCGGCAGTTCACGACCCACTGCCCGGGACCGGTGCGATCGAAGCCGGACTTCGTCGCGATCACCAACCCTGCCGGATACGGATGCAGGGCCTCGGCGATCAGTTCCTCGCTGACGTACGGCCCGTACGACTCCGCCGTGTCGATGAGGTTCACGCCCAGCTCCACGGCCCGGCGCAGCACGCGCAGCGCCTCGTCGCGATCGCGCGGCGGACCCCACACGCCGTCGCCGGTGATGCGCATGGCGCCGAATCCGAGGCGGTAGACCGGGAGGTCGCCGCCGAGGTGAAAGGTGCCGCTGTTCGATGCGTGCATGGGTGCTCCTATTGCGCGGCCTGTCGCGCGGCGGCGGCAGCCGGAGCGATCTGCTCCAGCCCCGTGATCATCACCGACAGCGTGCGCCGGTCGCGGCTCAGGCGTCCCGGCACCTGCGCGGGCACGAACGTCTTGTCGGGAGTGATCGTGAGCTGCGCGCGGCCGGGCGGCAGCGGGACGTCGAGAACGGTCTTGCCGCCGCGCGCCACGATGCCGCTGACGGTCGCGCCGTTCGTGACGTCGACGCGCACGCGGTTCGTTCCGAGCGGGTAGTCGTTCGGCACTTCGAGCGTGAGGCGGACGCTGCGCGCGCCGAGGTCGGGCAGGGCGATGACGCCGCGGGCGCCGATCCAGCGCCATGAGCCGGTGCGCGTCCGCTCGGGCGGCGAGATTCCGCTCAACGCGAGAAAGCGCTCCGTCACCGGCAGCGGCACCACCGACGCGGCGCCGTAGTGTCCGCGGGTCAGCTTCGTGTACGCGTCCGGCGTCTTCCAACGGAACACCTTCCCGTTCGGCGTCTCGGTCGCGCTGTCCGTCAACTGGTACAGCGGGCGATCGACTCGATGCCCGTACTGCAGCAGCCCCTCGTCGACGCGCAGACGCGTGTAGCCGCGCAGCAGATACTGCGCGTGGGGCTTCAGCGGGAGGTCGTAGAGGATGACCGCGTTTCGCGGCGCGACGCTGCGGATGTATTGAATCGCCGCGTACGGCGGGGACGGCTCGCTCACGCGCTGCCGCAGCAGCGGTCCCGTGTACGCGTACGCGCCGAACGCGTACAGCGCCAGCAGCGCCCAGTCGACGAGCATCTCCCGCGAGAGCTGCCGCAGATGCTCGATGCCCAGCGCCGCGAGCAGCGCGATCGCCGGCAGCGCGGGGAGCGCGTAACGCACGCCGTCCGCGGGATCCATCATCAGTAATGCGAAGCCGAAGTAGACCGCGCTCATCACCAGCAGCGGCACGATCAGGCGCAGACGGCGGCGCGCCGCGTCGAAGAGGCCGATGAACGCGAGGACGAGCACCGGCAATGCGAGCCACTTCGGTCCCCACGGATGGGAGATGAAGCGCAGCGCGATCTGCACGGTCGAGCGTCCCGTGCGCGAGAGGTCCGCATCGTGCGCGGCAAAGTACGCGGCCTGGCCTCGGATCATCGTCCAGAAACCGTCGACGCTCCCGCACACGCTGATCAGCACGATCAGCCACACCGCGCAGGCGATCGCGAACCACTGCACGGCCACGAAGCGCTCGCGCCACGAGCGCAGCATCAGCACCGTGACCAGGAACAGCGGCACGACCGCAATGGCGAACTGCAGGCGCCAGCCGATCGTCACCGCGCATGCGAGCGCGGCGAGCACGATCCAGTGCAGTGGAGCGGCGGGCTTCAGCCCGCCGTCGGCTTCCG
>DATLOL010000104.1:0-27152 GCA_035536275.1 Thermoanaerobaculia bacterium | reverse complement strand
AACGCGGCTCTCGGCGGCCGCACGTGTTTCGATGAGCGCTGCCGGCCGTGCCGGCCCGCCGGAGGCCTCCCGGTCGGTCTCTTTCGTGGGCGGACTGCCGCGTGCAGACGCTACGTTTCCTCGGCGCGCGCCGCCGGGGGCGTGCGCCAGGGGATATCGATCAGCGTGCCGCCGGTGGAGCGGCCGGGATACTCGTACAGCTCCGCGCGGTCGGGGTTCTTCTTCACCCACTTCTTCGCGTACAGATCGCGATCGGCGGCGTCGAGGAGCTGCTCGAGGGTCGCGTTGGGAATGAGTGACGAGTGCGCGACGCCGCTCGTCGACGTCACGCGGAAAGTCGTGCCGGCCACGGTCCACTGCAGCGACTCGATCTCCGTCACGAGACGATCGGCCGCTTTGGTGAGGTCGTCCAGCGGAAGATCGACGACCAGGAGCAGGAACTCGTCGCCGCCGTAGCGGGCGATCAGATCGCTCGAGCGCGTGCGCGACAGAAAGAGGGCGCCGAGGTCGCGGAGGATGCGATCGCCGGTGAGATGGCCGTACGTGTCGTTGATGGGCTTGAACTCGTCGAGGTCGAGGATGGCCAGGCCGACGGAGCGGCCGGCGCGGAGATACTCGTCCGCTTCCTCGAACAGCGTGCGCCGCGTGGCGACGCCGGTCAGCTCGTCGCGCGTGGCCAGGACTTGCCACTCGCGCGCGGCGTCGGCCAGCGACAGTTGCCGCGACACGACGCGCTTCGCCGCCACGACCTTGGCGATGACCTCGACCTCCGTGCAGCTCTTGGCCAGGAAGTCGTCGTAGCCAATGGTGAGCGCCTCGACCTTGGAGGCGATGTCGTCGCGCGAGGTGAGCATGACCGCGTACTGCTCGGCGAGCGCGGGATCGCCGCGGATGGCGCGAATGAGATCGAAGCCGTCGACCCGCGGCATCTGGTAGTCGGAGATCAGCAGGTCGAACTTCGCCTCGTGCAACAGCCGGAGGGCGTGCTCGCCGTCGTTCGCCGTCTCGACGGCGAACCCGAGGCGCCGCATCAGCTTCGTGAGCCACGCGCGGAAGTTTTCATCATCGTCGACGACGAGCACAGTGACCGAGGGCGGGTCGATAGGCTGATCGTTTCGGCGGCGGGAAGGCGAAGTCAGCATGTCTTTGCGGAGACTTGCTCCGGACGTTCAAGGTGCGCGCCAGAAGAGACTTACGGTGTGATGCGGCTCACATCGGTATGCTTTTCGTCGTCGCATGTTCCGCAATCGCCCGCAGAATCAATTTTTCGTCCCGCGGGGTCGTTGACGATGCCCTCGATTCTCGGACGCCTGATCCGTCTTCCGCTGCGCTTCGTTCCGCGGGGGGCGGTGATGCGCGTGCTGTCCGGACGGCTGCGTGGATGGCGATGGATCGCGGGCGCGGCGACGCACGGCTGCTGGCTCGGCACGTACGAGCGTCTGACGCAGGACGCGTTCGCCCAGCACGTGCGCGCGGGCGGCGTCGTGTACGACGTCGGCGCGAACGCGGGCTACTTCACGCTGCTGGCATCGAAGCTGGCCGGACCGCGCGGCGCCGTGTACGCCTTCGAGCCGCTCCCGCGGAACCTCGAGATTCTCCGCGCGCACGTGAGGCTGAACCGCGCGACGAACGTGCAGGTGCTGCCGGTCGCGGTCTCGGATCGCGCCGGCAAGGCCCGTTTCGCGACGGGAAACAATCCCGCGATGGGAGGTCTCGCTGCCGCCGGCGATTTCGAAGTGCCGACGGTCACGCTCGATGAAGTGCGGGCCACGACGCCCGCGCCGCAGTTCATCAAGATGGACATCGAAGGCGCGGAGCTGGCCGCACTCAGCGCGGCTTCGTCGATCCTCCACAATGACGGTCCGGTCATCCTGCTCTCAGCGCACGGGCACGAGCAGTTCCGCCGCTGCAGCGACCTGCTGCGCGGATTCGGCTACGCCCTCACCGTGCTCGTCGACGGGACCAGCGACGGGAACTACGTCGTGCTCGCGAGGAAGTAGCGTCAGCGCAGCCACTCGACGACGCGCTGCGCCGTGTCGACGGCGAGGCGGAGCGGCAGCGGCGGCGGATCGACGCGGGCGATGCGCCCGGTCTGCACGATGAACGCGTTCCAGTCCTTCTGCCAGATGTCGTCGTACCAGAAACGCCGCGAGCCGTGCTCCAGCAGCAGGTCGAGGGTGGCGTTGTCCTGCCAGTACGGCTGCGTGTCGTGAATGGTGGTCATGTCGATGCCGCGGCTCTCCCAGGACTCGAACCACTCCCGAGGCGTCGGCTCCAGCGGTCCGCTGGCGCGCAGGACTTTCCTCGACCAGTAATGGCGGCGGCGCTGCCACAGGGTCCTCGTGCCCATCACGTTCTCCAGCGCCGCGTACATCCGGAACTTCGCCTTCTGCGCCTCGGGACGGACGAGCGCGTAATTCAGGAACTTGACGTCGCCGAGGGTGAGGTGGGGGGCGCCGGGAGGGAGGGGGAGGCGGGGGCTGTGGATGCGCCGCGCGCGATGCTCGGCCACGTCGTCGTCGACGAAACCGCCCGGGAAGTCGAGCGGGCGTCGTTCGCAGGTGAACGGGGAGAGGTAGAGATTCGGTCTCTCGAAGAACAGCACCGTGCCCGGTTGCGCGGCGAGGATGGCCTGCCAGCCGCGCGCGCTCATCGCGTTGGCGGTGAGGATCTCGTCGGCGTCGAGTGCGATGAGGATGCGCGGCATCGGCACGAGCTCGCGCGCGGTGCGGATCAGGAGCTCCTGACGCGCGCCCTCGTCGTAGCCGCTCGCCGAGTTGTCGATGACGGTGACCTTCTCGAACTCGGCGCAGATCTCCAGTCCGCCGTCAGTCGAGCCCTGGTCGGCGATGATGATCCGGTCGGCGAAGAGGCTCGTCACCTCGAGGAATCGGCGGAGGATCCAGGCGTCGTTCCTGAGCGGGGTGAGGACGACGATGGCCGGCCGCTCGGTCATGCATCCACCGGCGCGATGTCGGCCGCGTACTTCAGCAGCATCAGGGGTCAGGGTATCAGCGGTTGAGCCGTACACGGTCGTGGAAGGCAGATGCACGAATGCCGAAGGCGCGTTCACGCGTGGTGGGAAGCTTTCCACGCGTGTCGTCGAGGGTTTGACGCCGCGACGGTGAGCGCCTCGACGCGTGTTGGCCAGCGCTTGACGTCGTGCCGGGAACGGGTTCACGCGTGCCGACAGGGCAGTCACGCGTGTGTGCACGGAGGAGCGAATTCGGAAACTTCGCGCGCGCGGGTTTGAACGCGGTATGCCATTACGGCATAATCTTATTTCGCGTGCGGCGCCTTCTCCTCTTCACTTTCCTCCTTCTGCTCTCGCTCTCGCTCTTTGCCGGTGAGCGCGCCGTCCGTGGCCCCGAGACGCTCCTGGGCGACGCCACGCTCTCGCCCATCTCCGACTGGCGTTACGGGACGGTGGGCGCGATCGCCAGCGACGGCGACGAGATCGTGCTGTTCTGGATCGGTTGCGGCTCCTTGTACGCGCAGCGGCTGGACCGCAACGGCAACGCGGTGACGCCGCTCCCGCAGATTCTCGTCCGTGGCATGGTGTTGCCGCCCTACGTCAGCGGGAAGATCGCCGCGGTCCACGCGGGCGGCCACTACGTCGTCTTCTATTCGTGGTACGACCGCTTCCGCTTTTCGCTGCGCGCGCTGAGGCTCACGCGCGAGCTGGAGCCGGTCGACGAGCGCGTGCTCGAGGCGGCGACCAGCGCGATCAGCGACGCGGTCGTCGCGGGCGACGAGATCGTGCTGGGCGCGTCGCGCGAGGTCTTTCGGCTGCGCCACGACCTGACGCTCATCGAGCGGGTGAAGGGCTTCGACGTGACCGACCTCCTCGCCACGCCGCACGGTGTGCTCGTGGTCACGAACAGCGAGCCCGCGATCGGGGTGCGCATGCTCGACGGCTCCGCGTCGGCGCGGCTCGCGTCCGTGTACGAGCCGAGCGTCGCCCAGAGCGTGTGGACCGGATCGGAGTACGTCGTCGCGTGGGCGGACTACCGGTGGCTCTTTCTGCTCTCGATGGACAGGCAGTTCCGCGCGACACCGCAAGTCCAGATCGACAAAGCGGTGTGCGACGGGTGCGTCTTCAATCTCGTCGCGGTCAGTGCCGGCGAAGCGCTGCTGACGTGGCAGTCTGCCGGCGTCACGCGAGCGGCGCGCGTGCGAAACGGCGTGGTGACCGACACGACGCCGTTCGTCCTCGGTCCCGCGCCGCTGACGCTGTTCAGGACCGAGGCCGGGCGGTTTCTGACGGTCGACCGCGGCATGAACGTGCGCGTGTTCGACATGCCGCCTGCCGCCTCGCCGGCGAGTCTCGCGCCGGCGGCGACGATCCGCACAGCGATGGACGAGACGCTGGCCGACGTCGCCGTGTCGCCGGCGGAGATCGCGGTCGCGCGTCACCGTGCGAACGGCTCGAACATCGTCTCGATCCTCGATCGCGAAGGGCGTCCGCTGCGCGAGGTCACGATCCGCGACGGCGTGAACGTCGCCCTCGCGCACGACGGCCAGGATTTCTACGCCGTGATCCACAACCCGTCGACCACCGCGTTTCAGAAGGTGGCCCCCGGCGCGCCCGTCACGCAACTGCCGTTCGGCGTCATCGCCGCGCTGGAGTGGAGCGGCGACGCGTTCATCATCCTGCAGAGCGGCTACGCCGACTTCAGCGGACAGATGCAGCACAAAACGCGCGTGCTCTCGGTGAACCGCGAAGGAAAGGCAGGCTTGGCTCCCTGTCCGGTCTGGGAGCTCCCGGGGACGACCAGCATCGCCACGCTGATCCGGGCCGGCGACGACCTGCACATCGTCGCGGCGGGGTACGAGACCAGTCTCCGCCGCGACTGCGCGGTCATGCCTCTCGTGCCGATCAACTCCCCCTTCGCCCCCTATGGCCTTGCCGCGGCCCATCGCGACGGAGTATGGGCACGCGTGCGGTGGGCAGTCCCGAATGCGTACACGATCGCCTTTCCGCAGTCGCTGAGCGACCCTGCGCGAGAGCGCACTCTCCCGCCGGCCGATTTCCTCGGCTACTTCGACGTGGCGCCCCTCGGCGACGGCGGGTGGCTCGTCGTCTACGGCAGCGGATTGCTGCGGGCCGCGGTGTACGACGGCGCGGGGCATCTGGTCGGCACGGCCACGGTCGGTGAGTCCTCGACGGGGCGTGTGACCCTCGTGCCCATCGCGACCGATCGCGTCCTCGCCGTGACGCAGCGCCACGTCTGGGAAGCGCCGTACACCGGCGTCAACCGCGTCGTCACCAGCGTCATCACCACCGAACCCGCGTCCCGCAGGAGGACGGCCCGCCCATGATCGTTCGTACCTTCCTGTTCGCCCTCTGCACGCTCGTCGCGCTCGACACGGCAGCCGCGGTGCGGCTCGTCGCCGGCGAAGAGCTTTCTCTCAGCACCCTGATGCGCGGGATCCCGCGCGCGTCCCGGCCGGCGCCGGCCATGGCGACCGACGGCGACACCATCCTCGCCGTGCACGCGAACGGCGGGGCCATCTTCGCGACGCGTTTCGACCGCGACGGCAAACTGCTCACGCCCGAGCCGCTGCCGATCCTGCAACGCACCGATACGGACGGCATGACCACAACCGACTCGCCGATGCGCCTGTTGTGGTTCCGTGATCACTACCTGCTCTTCTTCCGCGCGATCGACGGCAGTGTTCGCGCGATCCGGATCACGGCGACCGGGATTCCGGTCGAGACGGTGACCCTGTCGCTGAAACCGGTGTTGCAGTTCGACGTGGCCACGAACGGCAATGAGCTCGTCGTCGTGAGCGAGGACAGCAAGGCGCTCCGTCTCGACGCCACTCTGCAACTGGCCGGCACCATCACCCTCGCGCCGTCGAGGTTCACCTGGCCATCGGGGACCCGCAGCGTTGCGTTCGGGGACGGCCGCTTCGTCATCGTCACGCTCGACTACGGCAAGGTGGTCGCGGAGATCGTGCAGAACGGAACCGCCTCGGCGCCGGTGGAGCTGGGGCCGGCGCATCGCGACGCGGGGGCATTCTCGAAGGTCCTCTGGACCGGCTCAACCTTCGTCGCCGGCTGGAGCGAGTGCAGCCGGGACGACTATTTCGACTACTGCCTCGGCGTCTGGACGCCGCTCACGACCGCGGGTGCGCCGGACGGGCCGCTTCGCATTACCGGCTACGCTCCGTTCTACTTCACCGACGCGAGTGACTTCGATTTCGACATCACCGCCCTGGATCGCGACACGGTGTTCTGCACGTGGCGGGGATCCGATGAGAAGGTGATGTTCGGCCGCAAGTACGGCATCAGCGGCGGCGCCACCGAGTCCGCGTCGACGTTGGGGAAGGAAGCGGTCACGCCGTTTGTGACCAGCCGCGGGGCGCTGGCGCTCCTCGACGCGCGCCAGCGGCTGGCGTGGGTCGAGGCGCCGGCAAGCGCGCCGTTGCCCGCGGCGGTCTCGTTCGAGCCGACCGTGCTCACGCCGCCGAACGAACAGGTCTACGGCGTCGCGGCGTCGGCGACCGAGATCGGGGTCCTGCGCGTATCCCAGCATGAAGACGTTACGGCATCGGTCGCGGTGAGCTTTCTGGCGCGCGACGGGTGGCTCCTGCGCGAGCTCGAGCTTCCCCGTTCGCGCGTCGCCGACGCCGCGATCACCAGCGACGGACGCGACTTCTTCGTCCTCACGTGGCACTGGTACGCGGAGACGATCCTGCACAACCTCTCGACGGGAAAGAAGACCGTCATTCGCCCGCCCGGCCCTTTGGGGTCGATGGTCTGGACGGGAACAGAGCTCGTCACGTCGTGGCTCGGCGGCGGGACCATCACAGTGGCCGCTTACGATCGCAACGGCGCACCGGTCGGCCCTCCGGCCACGCTGGCTCCCGCGGATGCCGAGATGGACCTGACCGTCCGCGACGGCCGCGTGCTCCTCGCGTATCACGAGGAGAGACAGACGTTCGTGCAGGTCTTCGACTCCCACGGGCAGCCCATCGGTGCGGCGGAGAAGGTCGAGGACACGAATCCGTGGTGGCACGGCGCGATCGGGACGAACGGCCAGACCGACGTCCTGGTCACGATGAAAGCGGAGCTGTACGACATGCGCGTGGCGTTCCGCCCGCGCAACGGCACGTTCGTGACGCCGCCGGGACGCCTGACCGGGAATCGCAACGGGACCGAGCCGGCGGTGGCCTCGACCGCGCACGGCTTCGCCGTCGCGTATCAGGTCAACAACACCATGCTGAGAACGACGCACCTGGCGCTGATCGACGACCAGGGCTACGCCACGCGGAACCTCGGCCTCGGCACGGGCGCGTCCGGGCGGCAGTTCCTCGTCGAGCTCGCGCCGAACCAGCTCCTGCACGTCTACTCGCGCTTCATCGACGACTCGAGGCGCGCGGGCGCGCTGCGGGCCTACGGGCGCATGATCACGCTCACGAACGAGGACAGTGCGCGGAGCGACGACGCGCAGGGACCGCGCAGCGCGCGGCGACAGTGAGGCGCTATTTCTTCTTCAGCGCTGTCAGCCGCGACTTGGCCTGCTGGTTCTCGGGCGAGATCTTGACGACGTCCTCGTAGCACGTCTGCGCGCGCGAGATCATGCCCTGCGCGCGATAGAGGTCGCCGAGGGAGATCATGGCGTCGACGTTGTTCGGGTCGATGGAGAGGGCCATCTGGAACGATTCCGCGGCGTCGCGACGCCAGCGCGGGTTGCGCTCCTGACACGCGCCGAGGAGCGCCCAGGCGTCGGCGTGATCGGGGACGAAGTGCACGCACTGTCTGAGCAGGACGATCGCGCCGTAATAGTCGCCCTGGTTCGTCAGCTCCTGCGCCTTCACGTAGTTCTGATCCGCGATCGAGCGCTGGGTGAGCCGCTGCTGGATCGACGCCGCCCCTTCGCCTCGGCGCGACTGCAGCAGCTTGTCGTACTCCGCGCGACGCGTGGCGATGGACAGCGTCTCCAGCGCCTCGTCCAGGCGGCGGTGGATGGTCATGAGCGACTCGCGCAGGATCGGCGGGAACGTCGCCGGGTCGTACACCTTCTTCATGTTCTCGTGGGCGACGACGATCTGTTGCCGCGTCGCCGCGCGGGGCACGTCGAGCACCTGGTAGTGATCGAGGGACGGCAACTGCCGCGACGTCGCCACCGCGCGCAGCGAGCGCTGGTCGCTCGAGCCGATCGCCGCGAGCAGCTCCAGATCGCGCTGCATGTCCGCCGAGTCGGCTGAGGACTGCTCCGCCACGCGTTCCTCGAAAACGGTGAAGACGCCCAGCGACATCATGGCGATCACGACTTTCGCGACGAGCACGGACTGGGACGAGAAGCGGCGGAGGAACACCTCGATCGGCGTCGGCTCGGTGAGCGCGGCCACGATCCCGCGCTCCTGGTCGGTCAGGGGCAGCGTCTCGGGCGTGAAGCGCGGATCGCGCGCGGCGTGAATCGGACGTTTCAGGTCGCCGAGGGAGCGCCGCAGGACCAGGCCGTTGGTGATGGAGCGAACGCCATCGATCAGCAGTGTCGCGGTCGACTGCAGGAACACGCGCTTCTCCGGCGCCAGGGCCTCGTCTTCCGTGAACGCGGCCGTGCCTTCGTCGAGCGTGAACAGCGGCAGGATTTGCGAGGTCAGCCAGTCGCGCAGCAGGGTCTGGCGCGTGGAGAGATCGAGGATGCCGGCCTCGTGCAGGTGTCCGACGGCGTCGTTCGGGTCCGCGCCGAAGATCCGCGTCGCGTCATCGGCCGACAGCACGTGCCGGCGCACGAGATAGTCCGGCAGCGAGTCGTCGGGCGCCGCCGACACGGACATGATCAGCTCGCCCTGCGAGAAGTAGAGCGTCTTCCGCAGCGCGGCCTTGACGATCGTGAGATAGCCCGTCCTCCGGTGCTGGAGGATCTCCCCCGCAATCACCGCGAAGGGCGTGATCTCAATTCGCTCAAGGCTCACGTTTGATCGATCGCTTTTAGCACAACTGGCACCGGTCCCGGGAAGGTGGCATGTTTCGGGCTGGTTGTGGGATCGAAACGCGGAATAGCGACGATGAAGAACATGAACAAACTGATCCTCGCGGTGGCGCTGCTCGCGACCACCGTTGCAGCCGGCGCGCAGGACTTTGCGAACGAGAGTTTCGAGTTCCTGCTGGCCAAGCTCGCCGCCGACGAAGGGCGCTTCGACGAGGCCCTGAACCGCATCGACAAAGTGATCGACAAGTCGCCGGACGATCCGGTGCTCCGGTACGAACGGGCCATGATGCTCATCGACGCCGGCAAGATCGACAAGGCGGAGTCGGAGCTTCGCGCGGTCCTCGTCAAGTCTCCCGATTTCTACGACGCCAACCGTGTCCTCGGACGCGTGCTGCTGGATCGCGGCACCTCTGACCGCGCCCGTGTCGAAGAGGCGCTGAAATACCTCCAGGCCGCGTTCAAGGCGTACCCGGACGACTTCTCGACCGGCCTCGCCGTCGGGCACATTCTGACCTCGCTGAATCGCGTACCCGAGGCCGAGCGCGTGCTGGCGGCGATGGTGGAGCGTGCACCGGATCAACGCGCCCTCAACTATCAATACGCGCAGGTGCTGACGAAGCTCGGACGCGGCAGCGAGTCGAGGCAGTATCTCGAGCGCGCCGTGGCCGTCGATCCGACCTTCACGCCCGCGATCATGCAACTGCTCGACATCTACGAGCAGCAAAGCGAGTTCGCGAAGGGAGCGGCGCTGCTGCAGCCGCTCATCGACGAGGAACCGCTGAACCTCGAGACCCAGCGCCAGCAGGCGTTTTTCTATCTGCGCGCCGGGGACTCCCGCAACGCGCGCGACCGCTTCCGCGCGCTCGTGCAGGCCGACCCGAAAGACACGCGGTCGATGTTCTACCTCGCCGAGGCGCTGAACGATCTCGAGCAGTACGCGGAAGCCGAGGAGTTATTCCGCAAGCTGCGGATCGAGGACCCGAAGGACACCGACGTCGTCGCCAGTTACGGCATGGCGTTGTCGGGACAGAAGAAGTGGGATGCCGCGGCGGAGCAGTTTCAGCATCTCCTGACCGTCGGCGACCTGCCCGATCACACCAGCGCGCTGGCCCGCACGCAGCTCTCGTACATCGATCTGCAGAAGGGCAACTACGAGGCCGCCATCGAGACCGCGAAGACGATCTTCGTGTTCCGCGACAAGCCGAACACGCAGGCGATCAACATCGCACTCGAGGCGCTCCGCAAGCAGAAAAAGTACGTGGAGATGACCGCGCTGCTCGAGCCGCTCGTGGAGAAGTTCGCCGCGGACCCGTTCGTGAACGCGCGCTACATCGAGGCACTCACGCGATCGGGCCAGAAGGGGAAGGCGGCGCAGCACGCGGCACAGCAGACCAGGAACGGGACGCGCAACGTCATCGCGGCGGCCGAGGCGTACATACAGGCCGGGGATACGCCGGCGGCGGTGGCACTGATGAAAGCGGCCACGGGCGCGAAGGCGGACGACGTCGACCTGCAGTTCCAGCTCGGCTCCGTGCTCGAGCGCTCCGGCGACCGCCCCGCTTCGGAGAAGGTCTTCCTGACGATCCTGGAAAAGAATCCCGATCACGCGCCGTCGCTCAACTACCTCGGCTACATGTGGGCCGAGAACGGCAAGAACCTCGAGCGCGCGCACGAGATGCTGATCAAGGCCGTCTCGCAGGAGCCGACCAACGGCGCGTACGTCGACTCGCTGGGCTGGGTCTACTTCCGCATGGGCAACCTGGAGCTGGCGGAGAAGTACCTCGTGGACGCCACGACGCTCCTCCCGCGCGACGCCACGGTGCACGAGCACCTCGGCGACGTGCTGGCGAAGCGGGGTGACATGAGCCGCGCGCTGCAGAGCTATCAGAAGGCCCTCAGCCTCGATCCGGACGCGAAGGAAGTCGAGAAGATCCGCGCGAAGATCGCCGAGCTCGAAGCGAAGAAATGAGTTGGTTGGCGGCCTGCCCTGAGCAAAGTCGAAGGGTCAACGGTTGGCGGTTGGCGGTTGCTGTTTGCGCCCTTCTCGTCGTCTCGTGTGGGACGGGAAGGCCGAATGGCCGGCCGGTGGCGGCCCTCTCGCCCGGCTCCGACGCGGCCGCGCAACTGCGCGCCTTCCGTGAATCCTTTCCGGGCATGCGCTCGCTGATGCGCGTCCGCGCGACGACGAACGGGCGCACCCAGTCGTTCCGCGCGCAGCTCGTCGTGCACGACGCGCGGCGCATGGAGCTGATTGCGTACACGCCCGTCGGCACGACCGCGCTGAAGATGAAGGCGGACGGCGACCGCATCACCACCGATCCGCCCGTCGCTCCGGATGCGTTCGCGTTCCTCCGCGCGGCGGAGCTGACTCCCGCGGAGACGGGGATGCTGCTCCTCGGACTCCCGCCGCGCGACGACATGCAGGTGGAAGTGCAGGCGAGCGGGCTCGCCGCGGCGACGGCGGGCGGCATCAGCGTCGTGTACGATCCGCCCGCGTTTCCGGCGAAGCGCGTCGTGGTGACGCGCGGCGCGGACCGCATCGAGATCGAGCATGAGGAAGTCGTACGCGAAGATTAACTGGGCGCTGCGCATCACCGGCCGGCGCACCGACGGCTTCCACGATCTTGAGACCGTCTTCCAGACCATCTCCCTCCACGACGAGCTGACCTTCACGCCGGCCTCGGGACTCACGCTCACCTGCGACGATCCGACGATCCCCACCGACGCGTCGAACCTCGTGCTCCGCGCGGCGCGCGCGGTCGGGGCGGACGGCATCGCCATTCATCTGCGCAAGCGCATCCCGGCGGGCGGGGGACTGGGCGGCGGGTCGTCGAACGCCGCGGCCACGCTGATGGAGCTGGGCAGGGACAACCTTCCGGAGATCGCGCTGTCGCTCGGCTCCGATGTCCCCTTCTTCCTCCTCGGCGGAACGGCGTACGCGACCGGACGCGGCGAAGTGCTCACCCCGATGCCGTCCATGGCCGGCATCCCGCTGCTGCTGTTGCTCCCCGAGGAGCGTGTGCTGACGAAGGAGGCCTTCGCGCGCGTGACGCGCTACTCGCCTCCGTTGGGCATCGACGCCTACCGCGACTTCTCGAATTTCACGAACGACTTCGAGGAACCGGTCTTCGCGATGCTGCCGCGGCTCGCGACGCTGAAAGCAAGGTTGTACGACGCCGGCGCGAACTGGGCCGGAATGAGCGGGTCGGGCTCCACGATCGTCGGCGCGTTCGGCGATGAGTCCGCGCGCGATCGGGCCGCGGACACGTTCGGGGACGTGCGGGCCGAGCGCTGCGTGACGACATGAGGGATTTCCGGGGACCTGCGTTCTCCGCGTGAGGACAAAAAAAGCGAGCCCGTGTCCGTCAAACACGGGCTCGCGTCACGCAAGGGGGAAACTACACGCCCGCGACCGAGACGTTTTCGAAAACGAGGCTCGGCGCGCGGTTCGACGAGTACGGGAAGGGATCGTTGCCCAGGGCCACGAGCTTCTTCCAGAACTCGAGATGATTTCCGGACAGGTTCATCTCCGCGACCGGCTCCGCCAGCGCGCCGTTGCGCACGAGGAATCCGGTCACGCCGATGGAGAAGTCGCCGGTCCCGCCGTTCGAGTTGCCGCCGATGAAGCCCGTGATGAGCAGGCCGTCCTTGATGTCGCTGAGAAGCTGCTGCTGCGACTTCGAGCCGAGCTTCCAGACCAGGTTCGACGGCGAACCGCTGGTCGGATCCATCTTCAGCTTCCGGCCGTAGTACGTGTCGATGTAGTACGACTTGAGCACGCCGCCATCGAGGATCACGCGCGGCTTCGCCGCGATGCCCTCGTTGTCAAACTTGCGTGAGCCGAACGCCTTCGGCACGAGCGGGTCGTCGGTGACCGACATCAGCGGGCTGACGATCGGCTGGCCGAGCTTCCCTTCGAGGAACGAGCGCTTCTGCTGCAGCGAGCCGCCGGAGAGCGGTCCGAGGAGCATGCCCACGATCCGGCCGGAGGCGCGATTGTCGACGATGACGTTCATCGCGTTGGTCTGGCCCTTCTTCGAGCCGAGGCGGCTGAGCGTGCGCTGCGCGGCGCGGAGGCCGACGCTGGGCGCGTCCGCGATCCCGCCGTAGAAGCGCGAGCCCGCGTAGTCGTACTCCTCGGGGCGGCGTCCGTCCGCGTCCTTCGCGCTCACGCCCGCGGACACGAAGAACGACGTCCCGCGGTTCGCACCGGAGAAGCCGTTCGACGTGACCATCCAGTTCTCGACGAGGTTCGACGAGAACGACGTGGTGATGCTGGTGAAGGCCTCGTTGCCCTTCACGCCGCGCGCGGCGTCGTACATCGACTTGGTCACGCGTCGACCTTCATCCGCGGACACCGCGGAGTACTTCGGGTCCTCGAGCTGCAGGTCGACCGCGGCCTGGCCCTTGTACAGCGTCGGTTCGGGAAGAGCGCGGAACGGGTCGGCCTGAATGGTCTTGGCCATCGCCACCGCGTCCGTGATGAACGTTTTCAGCGCCTCGGGGCGAACGTCGCTGGTCGACGCGGTCGAGTAGCGGCCGTCGACGTAGAGCTGCAGCGCCACGCCGCGCGTCGTCGCCTCGGAGATCTTTTCCACCTTGCCGTCGCGATAGTCGAGAGAGACGTCGCGGACGCGATACGCGCGCGCGGCCGTGTCCTTCGCACCGGCGCTCTTCGCGATCGCGATGCACGACTGCGCGATGGCGAGCATGTCCTGTTCGTTGGTTTTGCCCATGGGTTATCCCTTCTTCTCCGCGCGGCCGCCGACCGTGATCGCCGAAACGCGCACCGTCGGCAGACCCTGCGACACCGGAACCATCTGTCCGTCCTTGCCGCAGGTCCAGCCGCCCTCGTCGATCTTCAGGTCGTCGCCGACCATGTCGATCAGCTCGAGCACCTTCGGACCGTTGCCGATGATGTTCACGTCCTTGATCGGGGAAGTGAGCTTGCCGTCCTCGATGAGGTAGCCGTTCTTCACATAGAAGGTGAAGTCGCCAGCGCCGATGTTGACCTGGCCGTTCGAGAAGAGCTCGCAGAAGACGCCCTTCTTGACCGAGGCCACGATCTCTTCGGGCTTGTGCGGGCCGGGGAGCATGTACGTGGAGCGCATGCGCGGCATCGGCGCGTACTCGTAGCCCTGGCGGCGACCGTTGCCGGTCGGCTTCACGCCGTAGTGCTTGGCCGAGATCGAGTCGTGCAGGTAGCTGGTGTGCGTGCCGCCTTCGACGAGCATCGTGCGGCCGACGGGGTTGCCCTCGTCGTCGACGTTGATCGCGCCGCGGGCGCCGTCCTGCGTGCCTTCGTCGACGATGCTGACGAACGGCTTCGCCACCGGCTTGCCGATCTTGTCCGAGAAGATCGACGCGTTCTTACGGTTGAAGTCGGCCTCCATGCCGTGGCCGATGGCCTCGTGGAGGAGGATGCCCGCCGCGCCGGCGGCCATGACCACCGGCATCTCGCCCGCGGGCGGCTGCACGGCGTCGAAGAGGACGACCGTCTTGTCGACCGCTTCCTTCACCATCTTGTCCATGCGCTCGGGCGTGTAGTAGCTGAAGTCGGCGCGCTGCGCGCGGTTGACGCCGTTGTTCTCGCGGCGGCCGTTCTGCTCGGCGACGAGGCTCAGGTACATGGTCGTCATCGGCTGCGCATCCTCGACGATGCGGCCCGTCGAGTCGGCGATGAGGATCATGCTGGCCTGGTCCATGTAGCCGAGGCTGACCTTCTTCACGCGAGGGTCGGCCTTGAAGGTCTTCTCATTGAGACCATTCAGCATGGCCAGCTTCTGCGCGGGGCGAACGTCGTCCCACTTGATCTTCGTGGGATAGCGGTTCGGCTTGTTCTCCATCACCTTGAAGCGGACCGGCGCGTCCTGCGCCGGACCCTGCGCGATGGCTGCGGCCGTGAGGGCGGCGCGCTTCAGACCATCCGCGGTGATGTCTTCGGTGAACCCGTAGCCGGTCTGGTCACCCTTGACCACACGCACGCCGACGCCCAGGCCGACGTTCGCGGAGGCGCGGTTCACCGCACCGTCTTCGAGCGCGAGGTTGTTCGTGACCCGATGCTGGAAGAAGACGTCGGCGTAGTCGCCGCCCTTCGACATCGCGGCGCCGAGCGTCTCGCGGAGCAGCTTGTCGGTCACTCCGAACCGTCCGAAGTATCCGACTCCCGGTGTCGGCCCCGTCCCGGCGAGTGCCGAGGAGATGTGAAAGAGATCCGAAATCGCCACGGTCGCCAATGCGGCAGCGCCCGCGCCGATTACGGTGCGGCGGGAAAGGCCCGATTCTTCGGCCATGTATTCATCCTCCTGACTGTGATCTGGATATTGAACGAGCGAATGGCCCCGGGGTTCGTGAACGTAGGGTGAAGGTTTTGTGACAGCGGCTCGGAAATTATCTGTAGTAACGTAATTCAATCCCATGCACGCACTCGGAATCCTCGCCATACTCACGCTCCGAATCATTCCGCCGAACGCGATCGACGACGACCTGCGCGGCCAGTGGCGCGTCGTCGTCTCGAATCCCGCCCCCGTCGCGGAGAAAGACGTGCCGCTCCACATCTGGGCCACGTCCGGCGTCATCGTCTCGATGCCCGCCGAGGTCTGCGCGCCCGACCGGGAAGCGGCTCGCTGCACGATCGACGTCGCGCCGCTGCAGACGCGCGAGCTGACGTTCACGGCTGAATACGGCCGCCGCACCGGCACGTACAGCGGCGGCGTGTCGATGGGAACGACGACCGAGTACGACACGGCCATCTTCGGTCGCGACTTCGTGGTCACGAACGCGAACGACGAAGGCGCGGGCTCGCTGCGCCAGGCCATTCATGATGCGAACCGCGACTGCGCGGCGGGCAGCGGCCCGTGCGTGATCGCGTTCCGGCTCCCCCCGCCCGTGCCCGCGGAAGGGTTCTTCACCATCCGTCCGCGCACGGCGCTGCCGCCGATCGCCGCGGCGATGTTCGTCGACGGCGAGTCGCAGACGCTCCACACCGGCGACACACACGCCGGGCCGGAGATCCGCATCGACGGCTCGGACGTCAGCGAGGGACACGGACTCGTGCTCACGCCGTCGAGCTCCCCGCGCGTGGAGCATCTGGAGATCGCGAACTTCCCCGGCAACGGCATCGAGTCGAGCGCGTTCTATCCCGAGATCCGCAACAACACCCTGCGCAACAACGGCGGACGCGGCGTGCAGATCATCGGCTCCGAGTACGCGAACGTGATGGACAACGTGTTGAGCTTCAACGGCCGCGCGGGCGGCTTCTTCTGGACGGCGAACGACATCTTCGTCCGACGCAATGAGGTGATCGGAAACGGCGCCAGCGGGCTGTTCTTCCACCGGCCGTCCGTGACGCCGTACAAGCGGGCCATCGCCGCCGACAACGTCATCGCGCACAACCGTCACGCCGGCATCGGCCTCTCGATGGCCGCGACGGGCGAGTTCGGGCAGAACACGTTCCGCCACAACGCCAGCCTCCCCATCGACGTCGGCCTGGACGGCGACACGCGCGAGACGCTGGCCGGACTTCCGGGGCAGGGCGGGCGGCAGGGCGCGCCGGTCATCACCTCCGCGCGCTTCGATGGCACGGACACGATCGTCGAGATGCGGCTGGGGGAGCGCGTGTGGTCCGGCTCCGTGAGCACGACCGTGTGGCTCTACACGAACGACGAACTGCTGACGCGATTCCTGCCGCGCGACAACACGTTCACGGTGCGGATCGCGCGCGACCTGCGCGGGCAGTCGATCCGCGCCGCGGAGTCGACGATCTTCATCTACAACTGGGACTACACGGCGCCGGGGACGTCGGAGCTCAGCGAGCCGGTCGCGGTGGAGTGAAGTGATTTCTATTATTATCTATGTATGTGTGGATGGATCAGTGCGTTCGCTCTGACCGTGCTCGGTGCGACTGGCGCGGTGACGATGCCCGACCGCGCTACCGGCTCGATCGGTGGCCGGGTCGCGCTCATGTTCTGGCCGACCTCTGAACAGGGGCCTCTCGATCCAACCGGCTGCGTAGTGCACGTCGTCGCTGACCGCGGCGCCGGCAAGGAATCACGCTACCCGTGCGGCCAATGGCTTGTGCCCGGACCGGCCGGCGCATATCTCGTGTGGCTCGAGCACGGCGACACCATGAGTGCCTCGCCGACCATTGTTCGCTACGCCGCCGAACCGTTCAGCGGCCTAGGCTCACGTTCGTTGCACCGTATGTGGCCCGCGGGCATGATCTCCCTCGGCCAACTGCCCGCGGACACGCATGCCGCCACGCTCCGCCTGTTTTCGGTTCGTGATCCGGGATCCAGCCATTTCGAGCGCAAAATGCCGCTGGCCGAAGTCGCTGCCGGGGTCTCGGTCCGGATGCCGGCGGGTCGCCTGATTGCGGCGTTGTACGACGGACACGGCGAGCCCGTGGCCGTTTCGCGCTCCGTTCGCGTCGAGCCGGGAAAGCGTTCAGTGATCTCGACGTGGGAACCGCGCAGCGGGGGCTCGGTCCTCTTTTCGCTGCAGCGTCCCTGGCGGGAGTACCCCGAGGGAACGCTCACCCTGGGAGGAAAACCGCCAGACGTCGTGCATCAGGTTCCCGAGCGTGTCGTAGCACTGTGGTACCGCGTTCCGGAAGGAAGGTCGACGCTCCGCTTTGACGGCGAGGGTCTGCCAACCAAGGAAATCGCAGTCACGGTGAAGCAGGGAAACGTGGCCATGATTCGCGAACGTCTGACGCGATGAAAAGGAGTACGAAATGAGACGAAGAATCGGCAGTGCCCTCGCAGTATTCGTCGTCAGCATCCTCGCCGCGCCCGCGATGCGCTCGGCACCCCCGGGAGGAGGCGCTTGCCGTCCGGTCGGGTACACGCTCTATTGCAAGCACACATGTGTTTATGGAGAGAGAGTCGGCGGGGTCTGTGAGAGCAAAGGCGAAGAGCCGGAAGGCTCGTACTGCGTCGAGGCCGAGGGCGTGAAGCCATGGAATTCGTGTCATGGCGGTGACGCAGATGAGTGCTGCACGACGCTGCCTGTCCTCTAAATGGTGATCGGGCTCGCACTGCTCATCTCGACCGTCATTCCGGCGGACGGCGACTTGGCCGGGTGTACCGCTGTCGTTGCCGAGGCACGAGTCGCCTGCGGTGAACGAGTGCGCCTCGGACCGGGTGTGCACGCGACGTGGATCGAGCGACGAGCGCAAATCACGCCCTTTCTCACCGGCGTCGAGGGCGGCAAGGCGGCGATCATCGATGGTCCTCTGGTCGCAGCGGGAGAGATTCGAGCGCCGGAGCCGGTGCGCATCTTCGACGTCGAAACTCGTGCCGGTTTCCGCACGGCTTTCGAGCGGCGCGTCACCGGTCATAGCGCGATGCCCGCTGGTCGCGCCGTCGCGGCGGTCACGGATGCGCGTGGGGCGATCATCGGCTTGTCCCGTCCGGTGGTCGTCACGCCCGGTCGGACGGTGACGGTATCGGCCGACGTGGGGAGTCACGTAATCGCCTTTTTGACTCGGCCTCGCAGGCCGAGTGCGGATGCGCCGGACGAAGTGACGGTGGCGCTCGAAACAGTATCAGCCACGCGCGCGCCGGACGTTTTCTCCGACGCCGGAGACCGGATTCTTGCGATCTGGTACGACGTCGAGGCACGGCATGGCCGGATCGTCGCTGCATCAAAAACGCTGAGCCTGGAAGCGATTGATGTCGCACCGCGTCCGAGTCGCGTCGCGGACGTTCGCGCCGGTTTGGTTACGCTGCCGTCGATCGATGTCGTCGTTGTACCGCCGCGCCGCGAAGTGTCCACACCAATGCATCTGAGTGTCGCTCGCAACAACGACAACCGTGAGATTCGCCGCGTTACCGTAGTTCCCGGAAAAACGCAACGAATCGAGTCCCTGCCGCGGGATCTGTACTCGGTTGCGCTCCTCGTCGGCGGCGGCGAGATGGAACAGCGCGCCGACCTTACGTCTGGCGTCGACGCCGCGCTCACCTTCGCGCCGGAGCCGCTCATCGTGTCGGGCGTCGTGAGGCACGGGGGCGACCCCGTGCGGGCGACGATTTCGTTCCGCCTCGGTCGGAGTCGTGCTGAGGCCACGACCGACGATCAAGGTCGCTACGAGCTGACCCTCTGGCAACCGCGTATGTACGAAGTTCTGGTAACCCGCGCCGAGAGCGAAGGAGTGTCGCCGTTCAAGGATTTTGTATCGGTGCTGCGCGACATGACGTACGACGTCGAAGTGCCGGGAACCGATGTTCGCGTGCGGGTCACGGACGCGCGTACGGGTGAGCCGATCGCCGCAGCGAACGTGGGCATCCTGAACGCGTGGGGTGGTGAAGGGGCACGCGCCTCACACCAGCAGACGCAGAACGTGACGACCGACGACGCCGGCACGGCGCGCTTCGCACCGCTCCGGCCCGGCAAGGCGACGCTTTACGTCGCAGCGGAGGGTTATTTCGGCGCGAAAGCTCAGGAGCTCACGGTCGCCGACGGCATGCGGGCGGTCATCGAAATTCGTCTCGATCCTCAAGGCGAAGCGCGACGTATCACCCTGCTGCTGCCTGACAACACACCGGCGGCAGGCGCGGAGGTGTTCATCCAGCCTTCATGGAGCGCGACCGCTGCCGCGAACGGTAGCGTCGAGATTCCGCACGTGTTGGACGGTTCGGTAGTTTTGATTAGGCACGCAAACGCCGCGAGCGCTGTGCGGCGGTTCGACTTGCAAGGCGACACGTGGCAACTCGGCGTCGCCGCGCCGCCGTTGCGACTGGGTGTGGAGCGGTGGTCCGGTTGGCCCGAACCGGCTACGGTGACGATCTGGCTCGACGGTGTGCCGATAAGCGGCGCGGCGCTGCGCTGGCTGACGCGCGCCTCCGCCTCGCTTCCGAGTCAGGGCGACTGGGTTGCGTTTCACTTGCCCGCTGCCCCGCTCCGCATCATTGCGCAGCGCGGAACGCTCGATCCTGGCGTTCAGGCGGCTCTGGCAGCCTCGATTCCTTATCCGTGGCCCGCTGGCGCGATCATCCGCGTCACGGACTGATCAGACCCGCAGCGCTTCCAGGCGCGCCTCCACGGCCTGCCGCGCGCGCTGGATGGCCTGCTGGTCGTTGCGCAGATAGAACGCGAAGTTTGCTCCGAAGAAGAGCGCGTTCAGCTCGAAGGCGAGCTGCGACGGATCGACGTCTGTGCGCAGATGGCCCTCCTCCTGGGCCATGCGCACCGCCTTTTCCAGCGCGCCGATCCAGTCGTCCATGAGCCGGCGAACGCGGTCCTGCACCGGGCCGGGCCGGCTGTCGAACTCGAACGAGGCCGCGGCGAAGAAGCAGCCGCCGGGAAACACGCCGCGGCGGATGTACGACAGCCACGACTCGCAGATGGCGAGCAGGCGGGGAAAGCCGCGCGGCTGCTTCAGCGCGGGCGTGTAGATCTCGCGGATGTAGCGCTCCGCCGCCGCTTCCACGGTCGCGAGCTGCAGCTCTTCCTTCGATCCGAAATGCGCAAACAGGCCGCTCTTCGACATGTCGAGGTCGTCGGCCAGCCCGCCGATGGTCAGTCCCTCGAGACCTTCGATAGACGCCAGGTCGACGGCGCGCTCGAGGATGCTCTGTCGCGTGCGGCGTCCTTTCATGCGTAGGCGGGGAGACTCTTGACGAGGTCCGCGTGCGTGTCGCGGAAGTCGCGGCTCCACTTCTCCGGCTTGTGCGAGGCCGGATCGATGTTGACCACCGTGCGCTCGCCGCGCGCGAACGGCCGGCGGCCGTCGTCGCTCGAAACGAGGAAGCCGTACGTGCACGTGAAGTCGTCGAGGTCGTTCACCCAGAGCTCCACGCGCGCCGTCGCGATGCCGTTCGCCGGCTCGAGCAGCTCCAGGGCGCAGTCGCCGCCGACCGGTGCGCGTCCATCGAGGGCGATGATCGCATGGTCGACGTGCTCGGCGAGCTGCGTCGGATCGAGAGCGTGGGTGCGGACGGGGGAGAGGAAGACGAACTTGGGATTCAGCAGGTCGTCGTTAATGATTTTCATGGTTCGGTGATCCTCCAGCGCCGATAAAATAGCACGATCGTTCGTAAATGCGCAAGCTGCTACGACCGAGGGTTACGCGAGCGGCCAAACAGTCGCTGGAAACTGTTGCTGGTTCCTGGTTGCTGTGTTGCTGGCGATGTCTGGCCCGAAGGCCATGCTCCGCCAGCAACCAGCAACACAGCAACCAGCAACATCAGTCTTTGTAGATCTCCACATGCGGCACGCCGTCCGCACCGATCCAGCCGCGATACATCCCCTCGCTGTTGAACGGCATCGCGAAGTTGCCCTTCGAGTCGAGGACGATCACCCCGCCCTCGCCCTTCACCGGCGCAAGCTTCTTGTGGATCACCTCATCGCCCGCAGCCTTCACCGACATCCCGCGATACTTCACCAGCGCCGCGATGTCGTGGGCGACGGTCCAGCGGATGAAGAACTCCCCGTGTCCGGTCGCCGACACCGCGCAGGACTCGTTCTCGGCGTAGGTGCCGGCGCCGATGATCGGCGCGTCGCCGATGCGTCCGAGCTGCTTGTTGGTCGTGCCGCCGGTCGAGGTCCCCGCGGCCAGATTGCCGTTCGCGTCGACGGCCACCGCGCCCACCGTGCCGAACTTCTTATCGTCCGGAAACAGTGAGGCCTGCGGCTTCGCGCCCTGCTCCTTGAGCAACTCCTGCTGCAGTGACTTCCAGCGCCGCTCGGTCCAGAAGTACGACGGGTCGACGATCTCCAGTCCCATCTTCGTGGCGAAGAGCTCCGCGCCTCGGCCGGCCATCATTACGTGCTTCGACTTCTCCATCACGGCGCGCGCGGCGGTGATCGGGTTCCGGATGATGGTCACGCCCGCGACCGCGCCAGCGGCCTTGGTGCGGCCGTCCATGATCGAGGCGTCCAGCTCGTTGCGGCCCTCGTGCGTGAACACCGCGCCCTTGCCGGCGTTGAAGAGCGGGTTGTCCTCCATCGCGCGGATGGCCGCCTCCACGGCGTCCAGACTCGATCCGCCCCTGGTCAGCAGGCCGTGACCGGCGCGCAGCGCCTGCTCGAGGCCCGCGCGATACTGCTGCTCCATCTCCGCGCTCATGCCTTTGCGGGTGATGGTGCCGGCGCCGCCGTGGATGACCAGCATGGCCTTCTGCGCCGATGCCGCAAGCGCGAACACGAATGTTGCAGTGACGAGGACGAGTCGTTTGAACATGATCCGTACGTTAGCACTTCTCCTTCTGGCTCCCGCTCTGTTCGCCCAGGGACCCGCGCACGACTGGCGCACCATCGAGCTGCCGCACTTCCGGGTGCACTATCCGGTCGAGTACGAGGCCTGGGCCGTGCGCGCCGCCGAGCGTCTCGAGGCCATCCGCCTCGACGTGGCCAGGGAGATCGGCTACACGCCGCCGCAGGTCATCGACGTGCTGGTGGTCAATCCCACCGCGGAGCCGAACGGCAGCGCGTGGCCGCTCCTCGACAGCCCGCGGATGATCTTCTACGCCGAGCCCCCCGGGCCCGATGAAGTGATCGGCGCCTACGGCCACTGGATCGATCTGCTGGCCGTCCACGAGGTCGCGCACGTCGTGCACATGCTCCGCCCCGCGCGCAATCCGTGGGAGCGCTTTCTCGGGAAGACGGTGCTGCCGTTCGCGCCGATCATGTTCGCGTCGCCGCGGTGGGTGCTCGAAGGCTACGCGACCGTGATCGAGGGCCGCCTCACGGGCGCGGGACGTCCGTCCAGCACGATCCGCGCGTTGATCCTGCGACGCTGGGCGGAGAACGGGCGCCTCCCCACCTACTCGCAGCTCGACACCGACCAGCGCTTCCTCGGCATGTCCATGGCCTACCTCATGGGCTCCGCGTATCTCGAATGGCTGGAGCGCCGCGCCGGACCCGACTCCCTGCGCAACCTCTGGGCGCGGCTCACCGCGCGCGAGCGGCGATCGTTCGACCAGGCTTTCACCGGCGTTTTCGGCGAGTCGCCGGAAAGGCTGTACGGACAGTTCGTCGCCGAGCTCACCGCGTCCGCGATGACACTCCGCCGCGCGCCGCTGCACGAAGGCGCGTTGTTTCAGGAGACGTCGCGCGCATCGGGCGATCCCGCGGTCTCACCGGACGGCACGCAGCTCGCGGTCGTCGTGCGCGCGAAAGCGCAGCCGGAGCGGCTGGTCATCTGGTCCACCGGCGCGCCGGAGAAGGAAGAGAAGGAGCTCAGTGAGCGTATCGAGAAGATGCTGAAGCGCGATCCGGAAGACATTGCGCCGGTCCGTACCCGGCCGCTGCCGCGCAAGGCAGTGCACGAGCTGACCATGCCCGACGGCGGCGACATCTCCACGCCGCGCTGGACGCGCGACGGCAAGGCCGTGATCTTCGCGCACCGCCTTCCCGATGCTGAAGGCGTGCTGCACTTCGATCTGTACCGCTGGGATTTCGAATCGCTCCGGCGCATCACCCATCTCGCCGACGTCCGCGACGCGGATCCGATCGACGATCGAACCGCGATCGCGACGCACAGCCGCTTCGGCGCGAACCAGCTCGTCACCGTCGATCTCACGACGGGAGCGGTCACCCCACGCGGCGATGCGTCGATCGATCACGTGATCACGCACCCGCGCGTGAGCCCGGACGGCAAACGCATCGCCCATGTCGCGCACCGCGGCGGACGCTGGACGCTCTTCGTCGACGATGCACCAGTCGCGCTGCCCGGCGATCCCGCTTCGCCCGAATGGGTCTCGAACGACGAACTGGTCGTGACTGTCTTCTCGCGCGGTTTCGCGGAGCTCCACCGTGTCTCCCTGAATGGAACCGCGACGCCGGTCACGCGCAGCGGCGGCGGCGCCTTCCAGCCCGCACCATCGAAAGACGGCCGCGTGTTCTTCATGAGCCTCGAGCCCGACGGCTACGTCGTGCGCGTGCGGGACGCGATGAGCGAGGCGCCTTCGCCACCCGCGTACGACGCGTCGCTCGTCCCCGCTCTGCCTCCTGTAGGTGGAGCGGCGGGCCTCAGCCCGCCGGGGACGAATCGGCGGGCTGAAGCCCGCCGCTCCACGAGTTACGGCATCGGCAAACAGGAGCTGGCCTGGTTCACCAGTACGACCTATGCGCCCGACCAGCGCTCGATGGAGGTCGGCGTCCGCGCCGGCGACGTGGTCGGCCGCCTCGACACACTGCTCCTCGCGTCGTTTGCCACCGACAACATGCCCCAGGGTGTCGCCCTTGCGAGCGCGTGGCGCGGCTGGCCCGTGGAGCTGCACGGCCACGCCTACCACGCCGAAGACGACAGCGGCGGCGAGCTCCGCGCCCGCTGGTCACGACGCTTTCCGCTCTCGCGACTCACGCTCGAAGGCGGCGCATCCGACGACCTCGTATTCGCCAGTGGAGCCTTCTCCACGCGCCAGCAGCTCGGGGCTACCCGCTTCGAAGAGTCGGTCCGCGTCGACGTTGACGACGAGCATTACCGGGCCGTCATCGGCGGTGCAGTGCGCGCCGGCTCGATGCGCGTCGCCGCGCGCTACCAGCGCGACGGCGGCGCACCGGTCATCCTCGGTGGTGTTCCGTCGTCGATCCTGCCCCGCTCGAAGTACGCGCTGCGCATCCTCGATCCCGCACTTCCCGCTTCCATCCTCGACGGCGATGAGTACGATGGCTGGCGCATCGAGACGACCTTGCCTGGAGTGCCGCTCAACGCCTTCTATCAGCGCCACGAGATTGGCGCGGCGCGCGTCTCGCTCGCGGGACTGGATGGGACGTTGCTGTCCGATCCGTTCCCGATCCTGAAAGTGCCCGGACTGGAGCTGGGCGCCGGTGTGGCTCGAGTGCTCGATGCACCGGAGGCGGTGGAGTTGCGGGGTGAGACGAAATGGTGGGTGACGATGCGGTGGCGTCCATGATTCACATCCATAACGGCGACGTCGTCGCGGCGCTGGCCTTACGCAGCGGCATCCCCGGCGAGCACGTGGCGTATCGGGAGTCGCTCGTCACCGGTCCGATCGTGCCGGGCGAGGACTGGATCGAGACCCGCGCCCGCGCGCTGGCGGCCCGCTACAACGAAGACCTGCTGCGCACGCGCACTTCGCTCGTCGAGCAGGAACAGTTGCTCGGCGATGCGGCGTCGCGCGGCGAGATCGTGCTCTGGTTCGAGCACGACCTCTACTGCCTCGTGCACCTCGTGCATCTGCTGCAGCGCATGCCCGCGGACGCACGCGTGTCGGTGGTCTGGTGTCCGAAGCCGCTCGGCGAGAACGACGACAGCGGCTTGTACCTCCTCTTCGAGTCGCGCGCTGCCGTGACGCCGGCCATGGCCAGCGTCGCGCGCGAAGTGTGGCGCGCGTACACCTCGCCCGATCCGACGTCCCTCAACACCTGGCTCGAGCGCGACACGCCGGACTTTCCGTTCCTCCGGCAGGGACTGACGTTGCACGCGTCGCGTTTTCCGTCCACGCGGAACGGACTCGGCGCGCTGGAACAACTGGCGCTGGAGCTCGTCGCGACCGGTGCGACCGACTTCGCGTCGCTCTTCGATGCCCTCAATGCACGCGAGCCGCGATTCGGATTCGGCGACACGGAGGTCTGGCAGCTTCTGCAGACCATTTCGTGGTGCGCCGTCCCCCTGCTGACGCTGAACGGCACGCCGCCGAAAGCGCTGCTGACGATCACGCCGGCAGGGATGAACGTGATCAGCGCGGAGGTCGACAATCTGGCCGTGAACGATCCCGACCTCTGGCTGGGCGGCGCACATCTGACGAAGGAGAACGTGTGGCGATTCGACGGAGCGCACCTGAGCCGGCAGCCTGCCTCGTGACGTTCGAAGCCACGGACGGCGTTTCGCTGTCCGGGCTTCTCTACGAGCCGCGGCGCACGTCGAATCGCGTGGCCGTGTTTCTTCACGGCACGGGCGGCTCCTCGGTGTTCACATCGCGGCGTACGAACATCCTCGCGTCCGTTTTCACGAAAGCGGGCATCGCGTTCTTTCCATTCGACAACCGCGGCGCGCATCTGGTGCGCCGCCTCGGACGCGAGCTCGGTGGGATGGCCTTCGAGAAGATTCGCGACTGCGTCGCGGACATCGACGGCGCCCTGCGCGAGCTTCGGGCGCGCGGCTATCGCGATGTCACACTCATCGGCCACTCCACCGGCGCGAACAAGGTTGCCGTGTACGACACGATCAAGCCGCGCAATCGCGTCCAGCGTTACGTGCTGCTGGCAGGAGGCGACGACACGGGCATGTACTACGACCAGCTCGGATCGGGACGCTACTTTGCGGCGCTGCGCCGCGCCCGCGAGCTTCGCCGCAGCACGGACCTGGTGCCGCATACGCTATCCTCACTACCGATGTCGTGGCGATCGTTTCACGACATGGCCAACCCCGACGGCGACTACAACGTGTTTCCCTTCCTCGAGGTGATGCGCGGCGTCCGCCTGTCGCGCAAACCGCGCTTCCGCCACATCCGCGCGATCCGCAAGCCAACGCTCATCCTGTACGGCGAGAACGACGAGTACTGCTACGGCGACGTGCGTCGCTGCGTCGAGATCCTCGCCGAAGTGGCCGGCCCGAAAACGGAGCTGGCGATCATGGGCGGCGCGGACCACGGCTTCGGGGGACACGAAGAGGAACTGGGGAGGGTCATCGTGGATTGGATGGAAGTGGCGCATCCGAGGTAACGTTGCTCATGAGCGTGAAATACCGAGTCGTGCTGCACCCATCGGAGGAAGGCTTCGCCGTCTCCTGTCCCGGGCTTCCGGGCTGCTGGTCTCAAGGCGCGACGGAAGACGAAGCACTCGCGAACATCCGCGATGCGATCGAGGATTATCTCGGCGCCGTCAACGACATGGTTGACACGCGTCTGGTCCGCGAAGTCGAAGTCCCGGTGTAGGCGTGCCCAAAATCCCGGGCGTCAACCACCTCGACGCGATGCGCGCGTTGGGAAAAGCCGGCTTTCGTGTCGTTCGGCAAGGCAAGCACATCGTGATGAGCGACGGCTCACGAATCGTCACGATTCCGCGGCACAACCCCGTGAACGCTTTCACGATGGGCGGTATCGCGCGCGATGCTGGTCTGACGCCTGACGAATTCCGCGCCCTTCTTTGATCTACGGCGCCGCCCCCAGCACGCTTGGCCGAGGCGGACCACGGCTTCGGGGGACACGAGGATGAGCTGGGGAGAGTCATTGTGGATTGGATGTCCGCCCCAGTCCCCTCTCCCCGCCCGCGGGGAGAGGGTGGCGCGCAGCGCCG
>DATLOL010000103.1:0-20508 GCA_035536275.1 Thermoanaerobaculia bacterium | reverse complement strand
GAGTCCTTGATGGATATGCGGAGACATCGATCGGGGTCTCCGCGAGGTGGTGAACGGGGCGAGGGGAGCTATTCGATCGATATGGGGTGATATCGATCGAGGCCTCGGCAGGCATGCAAAAGAGTGCGGCGAACGTCCAATCGGGCTGAATTGACGCCGATCGTGACCTTGGCGACCGCGCGATGGATATGGGGTGATATCAATCGTGGTCTCGGCAAGCGTGTGAACGGGTGCGGCGCGATACCGAATCGATATGGGGGCATATCAATTCAGGGTCTCAGCGACCGTCCGCAAGAGCGCGGCGAGCGTGCAATTGATATGGGGTGATATCGATCGAAGTCTCCGCGAGCATGCAATTGATATCGGGGCATATCAATCGAGACCTCGCCGACCGCGTGAAAATGTCCGGTGCACAGCCCAATTGATATGGGGTGATATCAATTGAAAGCCTCGGCGCGTGTGTGCACGAGCGCAGCGAACGTGCGAATCGATATGGGTCGATATCGATCGAAGCCTCGGCGGACACACGAGTTACGTGCGGTGACGTCGCTCGTGGTCTCGGCGAGTGTGTGAACCATCGTGGCGAGCGTGCGATCGATATGGGGTGATATCGATCGAGGCGGCGGCGATTGCGCGAAAACCGGCGTTGTCTGTGCCTCAGCGCCTGAACTCACAGACAACTGAGAACCGACAACCGACAACATCAAGACGCATGGCGTGACTTTGGCGCCGCCCCGGCGTACCCTCACTCGACGCCCCATGCATGACGCCACCACGGTAGGTCCCACTCTTCGTCGCTTACGCACGGATCGCAGCATCGCCTTGGCAGCCATCGCCGAGCAGGCTGGGATCAGCATCGCGACGCTGTCGCGCATCGAGACGAACAAGCAGGGCGTCGACGTCGGGTTGCTGCTGACCCTCGCGCGCATCCTCGGGGTCTCGGCCGTGGACATTCTCGGCAGCGGCGACGAGCGCGATGACGTCGAGGCGTTGTCCCTCCGGCTGGCGGCCCTGCCGCCGGATGCGCGCGCGCGGGTGTTCCTGAAATCCGTGCCGCAGCGCAAACCGAGCGACCTCGAGCCGGCAATCGACGATCTCGTTTCGACGGTCGAGATGATGCGGGAAGAGCTGCTGAGCGTGCAGCGCGCCATGCGGCGGCGCGGAAAACGGTAGCGCCTGACGGTGCAGTTTCGGGGTTTTCCCGGAGCGACATCCGCGTCCGCGGGAGCGATCCTTGGTGCCTCCCATGACTCCCGACTCTCGTTCAGGTGGTTCGGTTCTCATCGTCGACGCAGACCCCGAAATCCGCCGGTTGATCGCCTACGTGCTCGCGCATGCCGGCTTCAGCACGGTCGGCGTGGATGATCTCCAGGACGCCACGACGACCGTGCTGAACCCGTCGACGTTCACGGTCATCGTGCGAGACCTGAACCTGGCGCCGGCCGCGCTCCGCCGCAGCCTGCAGCAGTTGGCGGAAACGGCACCGGAGCTGTTGCAGCGTACGGTGGTCACGACCACCGCATCGGCGCGCGCCGAGACCGTGCTCGCCGCCGGGACCGTGTTCGCGATCGTCAGCAAGCCATTCGACATCGAGACTCTCGTGAACGCCGTCCGGGCGTGTGCGCGGCGCACGGCTTCCCCGCGCCCGTCGCGGAGGGAGCCCGAAACGGAAGCGTCCGGGAACGTCGACTCACTGCAGCGGTTCGCCAGGATCGTACCGAGCCTGCGGGACCTGCTGTCCGCTCCGGGGGGGTGCCAGCGCGAGGCCGCACTCGGCGCCGAAATGCGCCGCACCCTCGGCACGCTGGCAGCCACACTGACGGAGGCGGCGCACGGGGAGGCGAGCAGGACCCGTGCGGCCGTGTTCCGCGCCGCATCGACCGTGGCCACACGGCTCGCAGCGCCGGTAAGTAGCCTCGCCGCGCGCGACCGCGATCACTGATTAATGCGACACTTCGTGGGTCTCGAGAATGTTGCGGATCAGCGCGACGATCTGGCCGATGTCGAACGGCTTCGGGACCACGCCGTGCACGACCGAGGCGTCCAGCCGCTGCGCGAACTGATCGGTGGCCGCGGACAGCACCAGCACGACCCGAAGCTGTTCGGGACGGTGGGCGCGAAGGAAGTCGAGGACGTCGAACCCGCTCCTCCGAGGCATCATGAGGTCGAGCAGCACCACGTCGAAGTGGCGTGACTCCAGCGCGCGGATGGCCTCTTCGCCGTCGCGACAGGTCACGATGTCGAACGGGCCATTCCGCGCGACGACGGTCCGCAGCAGGTTCAGCAGCGGCGCGTCATCGTCGGCAATGAGCACAGCACGGCGCACGGTTCGGACCTTTGCAAGTTTCGGCCTCAATCGGGGAAAACACTGAGAGGATCGGCTTCTCATCGAGTGCAGCGCGCCGGCAGCCCGCGTATCGTGCAGACTCCAAACACTCCCATGAACGCTCCCGACCGAAACGCCATCCTGGTGATCGATCCCGATCCTTCCATTCGCGCACTCATCCTTGCCGTGTTGCGACGCGAAGGGTACGCCGCGGAAGCGGCCGCCACTCCGGACGAGGCACTCCGGCTTCATCGCGACCGGCAGCATGCCGCCGTCATTCTGGAACCGCGCATTCACGGAGGCGACGTGCTGCTCCACGCGCTGCAAACCGACGGCGGCGGTGACGGGCCGAGCCGGAAGCTGATCGTGGTGACGACGCCCGAGCCCTTTCACGCACCCTACGACGGACACCCAGGCGTGCACGCGGTGCTCTTCAAGCCGTTTTTCCTCAACGACCTTGCCGAAGCGGTCGCGACTTGTTGCGACGGGAGGGAGTCATGTCCAGATCCGTCCTGATCGTCGACGATGACACCGCCATCCGGCGACTGGTCGCGCTGCTGCTCCGGAAACAGTCCTTCGACATCGAGGAGGCCTCGAATGGTCTGGAGGCGATCGACCGGATCCGCGCACGCCACTACGACGCCATCGTGCTCGATCTGATGATGGGCCCGGGGAGTGGCTTCGAGGTCCTCGACGAGCTGCGGGGCCTCCGTCCCGACGATCGGTGCGTCGTGGTGCTGTCCGCCTCCTCCGAGCGCCACCTTCGCGAGGCGGACGGTCCGAATGTCTCCGCCACGATCCGGAAGCCCTTCGATGTGACGGAGCTCGTGCGCGAAGTCTGCGCGTGCTGCCATTAACGTGTCAGGTGGGTGGCGCGCGCTGTCCGCCCCTCTGAACGTTGTCAGTTGTCTGTGCAGTTACGTCGAAGCGGGAACCCACAGACAACTGACAACCGAGAACCGACAACACCTCGCTCGGGATGACACTTTAGCGCCGCTCGAGCCATCCCTGCGCCAAGGCAAACCGCACGAGATCGGCCCGGCTGCCGATCTCGAGCTTCTGCATCGCGTTTGCCTTGTGGGACTCGACCGTCTTCACGGTGATGCCGAGGATCGAGGCGATCTCCTTGTTCGTATGTCCCCAAGCCACCAGCGTCAGCACCTCGCGTTCGCGCGACGTGACGTCGGCGGAGACGGCGCCGCGAACGGGTGACGCCGACTCGAACATCTTGCCGGCCACGGCGGGATCGAGGTACGTGCCGCCGCGCATCACGGTGCGGATCGCCTCCAGCAGCACGTCGCCCGCGGTCTGCTTCAACACATAGCCGTTCGCGCCGTTCTGGAGCATCTGCTGCACGTAGGCCTTCTCCGCGTGGCGCGTGAGGGCGACGATTTTGATCTCCGGCAGCACTTCCCGGAGTTCGGCAGCGACGCGAAGGCCGGTCGTATCCGGCATCGAGATGTCGAGGACCACGACGTCGGCGCCTCCGGCGGCCTGAACCGCGTCAGCCGCCCCTCGGCCCTGTTCGAGCTCGCCCACGACGCGCATGTCGGGGTGCGAGTCGATCAGCAGCCGTAGTCCCTCCCGGACCACGGCGTGGTTGTCGATGAGGAAGATGCGCGTCTTCGTCATTCCGCCTTTCGCGCTGCTACCGGAACACGTACAAAGAGCGTCGTGCCGCTGTCGGGCTGCGATTCCACGAGCAGAGAGCCTCCGACGAGAGCGAGACGCTCGCGCATGCCGAGGATTCCGAAACGACCATTTGAAAGGGCACCCTTCAGGACGCCCTCGACGTCGAATCCTCGACCGTCGTCCTCGATGATCATGCGAAGCGACTCTCCTTCACGCTCCACGATGACGCTCACGGTCGACGCCTCGGCATGTTTCCAGACGTTCGTCAGCGCTTCCTGAAGGATGCGGTACAGCGTCGTCTCGATCGAATCGCTGAAGCGCTGACCGGCGATGTCGGGAAGGTGCAGATCGAGGCGCAAGCCGCTTTTTTCGGAGAATGCGTGGCCCAGCGAGGTGATCGCGTCCTGCAGTCCGAGCTGATCGAGTGCGGCCGGCCGGAGCTCGAGCGCGAGCCGGTCGACGGTCTCGTCGATCTGATCGACGATCGCCTTCATCCGCGAAAGCGATTCCGGTTGGGTCTGGGTCTGCAGACCGACACGGAGAGCAGTGATGTGTTGTCCCAGCTCGTCGTGCAGCTCGCGCGCGATGCGCTGCCGCTCTTCTTCCGTCGCCGTGACCAGACGCCCGAGGAGCTCCTGGCGTTGCACGCTGAGATCCTCGAGCTGACGGGTCCTTTCGCGCACGCGTTCTTCGAGGACGTCGCGCTGCACGCGTTGTTCGTCGATGTCGGTCGCCGCGCCGAACCAGCGGACGATCTGCCCGGTTGCATCGCGCAGCGGCTCCGCCTGTACGAGAAACCAGCGGTACTCCCCGCTGCTGTTTCGGATGCGGTGCTCGTGCTTCAGCCGCTCGCCCGATTCGATTGCGCGCCGGAAGCGCTCGAGAGCTGCCGTCCGATCCTCAGGATGGACGGCCTCCAGCCAGCCGTAGCCGCGAGCGTTCTCGAGGCTCTGACCGGTGTACTCCAGCCACCTCGGGTTGTACCAGTCCGCGGCGCCGCTGGCGTCGTTGCTCCACATCAGATCGCGAACGACGTTCGCCACCGCCTGCAGGCGGGCCTCGGAGTCGCGCAACGCTTCTTCGGTCCTGCGACGCTGCGTCACGTCATGCCCGATCTTCAAAAATCCGCTCGGTCCGCCTCTGGCGTCCGTGAGTGCGCGCAGAGTCCCGTCGATGAAGACGCGGGACCCGTCCTTGCGCAAGTGCCAGCGGACGTCCGAGGCCGTGCCGCGCTCGCGCGCGGTCTGCCGCTCCTTGTTCGCCTGCCCCGCTTTCCGGTCTTCATCCGTGAAGATCATTTCCAGCGGCTGCTCGACCGCTTCACGCTCCGACCAGCCGAAGGCCGCCTCGGCACCCGGCGACCAGCTCGTGATCCGTCCGCTGACATCCGTCGTGACGATGGCATAGTCGCGCGCTCCTTCGACGATGATGCGATGGCGTTGCTCGCTCGCGCGGAGTGCTTCCTCGGCCTTTTTGTGCTGCGTGATGTCGACGAACGTGAGCACGACGCCGTCGATGCGATCGTCCGCCGTGCGATACGGCAGGAGCCGCATCAGATGCCACGAATCGTCGCGGGTCTGCACTTCGCGTTCGATCGTCTGCAGGCGCTCCAGGACGGTGTCGACGTCCTGCGCCAGGCTGTCGATCGTCAGTTTGGTCGTGATGTCCGGCAGCGGCCGCCCGACGTCGGCCGGTATGAGATTGAAGACGTCCCGCGCGCGCGGCGTGAAAAGCTTCACGCGCAGCGAGCGGTCGACGAAGATCGTCCCGATCTCCGTGGAGCTCATCAAATTTTGCATGTCGTTATTGGCGTGCGTGACCTCGTCGATCTTGACCTTGAGCTCCTGGTTGACCGTCTGCAGCTCTTCGTTGACCGACTGCAGCTCCTCCTGACTCGTTTCGAGCTCCTCTGCCGTCGACCGCAACTCCTCGTTGATCGCCTGCAGCTCTTCGTTGGCTGCTTTCGCGTCCTCGGCGTCGATCTCGTACTGCTCCACCGTCGTGCGCATGTCCGCCCGAATGCGGACGAGCTCATCCTCGGCGAGATGCGGTGCGGGCTCGACATTCGCCGTGCGCGCACTCACGTCGAGCGGCTGCCCGGCATCCTCGAACAGGACGAGGAAGTAGCCGTGCGCAGCCGCACCCTCGCGCAGTGCCGGGCGGACGATCACGTCGATCAGCGCATCGCGTTCAGCCGTCCGTACGGCCACTCCACGAACGGACACGGGGGCTCGTTTCTGAGCCGCCTGATAGATCGCAGTACGCAGGGGAATGCGCAGCTCGGGACGGGCGAGGTGGAAGAGGTCGAGCGAGGCTTCGCCGGCGCCCATCCGGACATATTGCCCCGCGCCCTCGGAGAGGTGCACGATTGCGTGCGTGTCGTCGATGATGAGCGACGGCGGCCCATACTCTTCGAGGAGCCGTAGATGCAGATCGATGGGCGCGAGCCGCCCGCGCAGCTCCTTGCCTCGCACGTCCGTTGCGGCTGGCACGTCCCGCACCTGCAGCGCGGGAAGCGACGGCGGCCGCACCGCGATGACGCGCGGCACATGGCGGCCCTGAAACAGGTGGGCTTCCTTATCGACGGTCTCGAAGCGGTTCGAGCCGTCGGCCGTCTCGGCCGTGCCGAGGAGCAGGTATCCGCCGGGTTCGAGGGCGAAGTGCAGCACCTCCATCGTGCGGTCCTGCGCCGTGCGATTGAGATAGATGAGGACATTGCGGCAGGACACGAAGTCGAGGTGTGAGAAGGGAGGATCCTTGATCAGGTTGTGCGCCGCGAACAGCACCATCTCGCGCAGCTCGTGCCGTACGCGGAAGCAATCGTGGTCGTCCTTTTGAAAGTAGCGGCGCAGGCGCTCGGGAGGCACGTCCGCGATCTCGGCATTCGAATACACGCCCTCGCGCGCCTTCGCGATCGCATCCTCGTCGAGGTCCGTTCCGAACACCTGAACGTCGGGCGGTGCGGGCATCTGGGCCATGACGTCAGCGAGCAGCATGGCCACGGAGTAGGCCTCCTCCCCCGTGGCACAGCCGGGAACCCAGACCCGCACATGATCGTCGGCGGTCTTGCCGCGAAACAGTGCAGGGATGACGGTCTCTTCGACTCTTTTCCAGACGGCCGGGTCGCGGAAGAAGTTGGTGACGCTGATGAGCAGCTCGCGCAGGAGCGCCTCGGCCTCACCGGTCGCGTCACGCAGAACCTCAACGTAGTCCGAGAGCGTCGTCAGCTCGCGGATGGCCAGGCGCCGCTGCACGCGCCGCATGACCGTCGCGCGCTTGTAATTCGTGAAGTCATGGCCGGTGCGCGCGCGCAGCAGCGTGAACATTTCCGTCATTGCCCGCTCTTCGTCTTCGGACTGAACGTCGGTTGCAGACGGCGCCGCCAGAAGCTGATCGCGGAACGCGACGATGCGATCGGGCATCTGGGCCGCGGGCAGAACGAAGTCGACCATCCCGGTCGCGATCGAGTTCCGTGGCATCTCGTCGAATTCGGCCTCCTCCGGGTCCTGGACCAGGGCTAGGCCGTTGTACTCCTTCACCCGGCGCAGTCCCATCGAGCCGTCCGATCCCGATCCGGAGAGGACCACGCAGACCGCGCGGGAGTCGTGGGTGTCGGCAAGCGTGCGGAAGAAGATGTCGATCGGTGCGCGACGCTCCTCGAAGGTGGTCACGGTGGAAGCCACGAGCATCCCGTCCCGCATCGCCAGGCTGCGGCTTGGCGGAATGACGTAGACGTGATTGGGGACGACCTTTACGGCGTCGACGACCTGCGTGACCGGAATGGTCGTCGAGCTCTGCAGGACTTCCGCGAGGTGACTCTCGTGCTCCGGAGACAGATGGAGAATCACGACGTACGCCATCCCGCTGTCGGGTGCCACGTTGCGGAAAAATGTCCGGAACGCCGGGATCGAGCCGGCCGATCCGCCGATTCCAGCGATCAGGAAATCCGACTTCGAGTGCGGTTCCGCCGGACCACTGCCGGTATCGGTCATCAGGGGCGCCCTTCGTGTGATGCTTGCGGCCTATGTTAGCTGGTATCGAACGTGCGGGGGCTGGAGAGTTGCAGGAGGAGCGGTGCCGCGTACAGACATCATCGTCATTGGCGCTTCCGCGGGCGGAATCGACGCAATCCGTACGATTCTCGGCGGTCTGCCCGAGGATTTCCCAGGCTCGCTGTTGGTGGTCGTGCACACGTCGCCGGACTCGCCCGGTGTGCTCGACGTGATCTTCAACAGCGCCGGCGCGCTCCCCGCCGTCACCGCGAGAGATGGGGAGCGCATCGCTCCCGGACACGTATATGTCGCTCCGCCCGATCACCACCTGTTGATCGAGCCGGGGCGGATGTGTCTGACACGCGGGCCGAAAGAGAATCGGTTCCGGCCGGCAGTCGACCCGCTGTTCCGCTCCGCCGCGCAAACGTATGGACCGCGCGTGGCCGGCATCATCCTCAGCGGAGGCTTGGATGACGGCACCTCGGGTTTGCGAACTGTGAAACAAATGGGCGGAACTGCCATCGTGCAGGATCCTCGTGAGGCGTGGGCTCCTTCCATGCCCCAAAGCGCGCTGCAGCACGTTCGCGCGGACCATGTGCTGCCCGTCGGCGAGATCGCGGCCTTGCTCGTCCGCCTCGCGGCAGGAGCGGACGACGTGGCGGAAGGAGGTGGCGTTGTGCCTGAAGAAGTGAAGATCGAGGTCGAGATCGCGAAAGCAAACAAAGCCACCGAGGCCGGCGTCCTGAAGCTCGGCGATCCGTCGATCTATGCATGTCCGGAGTGCCACGGGGTCCTCCTCGAAATGAAGGACCACGCGCCTCTGCGCTTCCGTTGCCACACCGGCCACGGCTACACGATCGAGAGCCTCGCGTCCGAGATGGACGACATGATCGAGGACGCGCTGTGGAGTGCGATCCGCGCGCTGGAGGAACGCGCGATGCTGATGCGCCGCACGGGCGACGATCGATATCTGCCGCGTGCCGAGGATGCGCAACGCCGCGCCGCTCTCGTGCGCCAGGCGCTGTTCGATCCGGAGCCGGCCAAGACCGCGAGCGGGGGTTGATGGGCCGCCGCCGGCCCGCCGGCGTGGGCGCGGTCCCCTACACGCGTCGCTTGAAGTGGCGCGCAACGTAGATCAGCACCGCCGCGACGACCAACAGCAGACCGACGATGAGCAGGAAGTGAATCGCGGCTCCCGCGATCTTCATCGCCAGCGACACGAGCCAGATGCCGACGAGAACGATGCCGATGATGAGGATCACCGCGCGAATACCCATGCCCCGAAGCGTGCTGTTCATGCTGATTTCCGAGCAACTGTCGCGCCGCTCATTCGCTCAGTGGATGTAGTGGAAGCCGGTGCCGGTGCCGTGGCCGACGACGTACCCGAGCTGGATGTTCAGGTAGCCGAGCGTCTCCAGCCACCGTGCATTCTGCAGCGGACCTGCGTTGACCGCGTCGAACCCGATCTCCCTCGCCAGTTGCATCACCGTCTCGCGCGCGCCTTCGTCGTCTCCGGCGGCAAACGCCGTAAGCGGCGTATCGGCGACATGCCCGCTGTCCATATGCTGCGCGAAGTTCGTGTTGAACGCTTTCACGACCTTCGCGCCCGGAGCTTTCCGCTGCAACTCCTCCGCTCCGCTGGTCGTGCATCCGATGGCCAGCGCCATGTTGTCGTCGAGGGCGTTGGTGGCGTCGATGAGCACTTTGCCGTTCACGGCGTCGCTCATGGTCTGCAGAGCATCGTCGATGGCGCCGAACGGCACCGCGAGGATGATCGACTGGCCCCACTCCGCGGTCTCCCTGACGTTCTCACGCCCGCTGGCGCGGACGTCGTGACCGGCGCGCTTCAGACCGCGCTCCAGCGCGCTTCCGACGTTGCCCTTCCCAATGATTGCGATCTTCATGCGTCACCTCTTCGTCGTGGGTAATTCGATACGGAAGGACGCTCCGCCTCCCGCGAGGTTGGTCACCTCGATCGAGCCGTCGTGAGCCTCCACGATTGCACGCGTGATCTTCAGGCCGAGGCCTGCGCCCAGGTGAGCGGTCTTCCCGGCCTGCCAGAACGGCTCGAACAGGTGCGGCAGGTCGCCGGGCGCGATTCCCGGTCCGCTGTCCGCCACCTCGAAGCGCACCTTGTCGTCCCGTTGCGCCACCGACAGGCGCACCACTCCGCCGGCCGGCGTGAACTTGAAGGCGTTGCCGATCAGGTTCGTCAGCGCCTGTGCAAGGCGATCTTTGTCTCCGCAGACCGGCGCCAGACCGTCGGCAATGGACGCTTCGAAGTCGATCTGCTTCGAGGCGGCGATCGGCTGGTGGCTGGCGACGACGTCTCGGGCAACATCCGCCGGGTCGATCGCGTCGCGCCGGATGGAAAGCTTCCCCTGCTCGGCTTTCGTGACGTCGAGCAGGTCGTGAATGAGCCGTTCCATGCGCCGGGTCGCCGCAACGATCGTCTGAACGTGCTCGGTCTGCTCGTCGGACGAGCCACCGGGAATCAGTTGCGCGCTCAGCGCGACCGTCGTGAGCGGGCTGCGCAGGTCATGGGACACGACGCCGAGGATCTCGTCGCGGATGCGGACGAGCTCCTGCTGCCGCTCCAGCGCCGCCTGCCGCGCCGCCGATTCCTCGGCGAGCATCCCCGCGAACGTTCTCAGGCGCCGCACCATCCAGAGGAAGAGCGAGGCGGCGACCGACGCGAGCAGGACCAGTGCGACCGTGACCCATACCTGCATCCGCGCGAGGGCCCGGACGCGCTCACGCCGCGTGCCCTGGTATGCGGTGATGGTCTCGTCGAGGCGATGAACCGTCTCGATGACGGCGGGGTAATTCGCATCGAACGGCAGTCGCTGCAGGTCGACCCTACGCTCTACGGCGCTGTGCCACGTGGCGAGGCGCTGCTCCAGTTCCAGGAAGGCGGAGTCGAACTCCGGACTGATCGCGCCGGCGTGTGCACCAAGCGACTTCACCGCGGCGTCCTGAGGCGGTACCAGGTCGCTGTACCGTTCGATGTGCCGCTCATCGCGCGTCGCCGCGGCGCGCGTCAGCGCCGCAATCTGCTGGCTCAGGCGGTAGTTGATCTCGTTCAGTGCCGCGCGGGCCGGATCGGCGTGTCGTTCGTTCTCGAGCCGGTACCTCTCGGTCTGCTGCCGCACGAGGAGCGGAAGAAGGACCAGCGCGATGAGCGACGCAACCACGACGATCGTGGCCGCGAGTAACACGGCAGTTGAGGGCTGGCGGTGATTCACCCGGACTCCGGCGAAGGCGGGTGCGCAATTCGAGCCACAGGGGGTTCGGTCATCCGCCTACACGCGATCCGAAGCGTAGATACAGCGCCGGGACGACGAACATGTTCAGTGCCGTCGACGTGAGAAGACCGCAGAGGATGACGATGGCCATCGGCGTCTGAATCTCGCTGCCTGGCTTGCCGATCGCCAGCGCGAGAGGGATCAGCGCGAGCCCTGCGGAGAGCGCCGTCATCAGGATCGGCGAGAGCCGTTCGAGCGCGCCGCGATGCACCGCTTCGCGGAGGTCAGTCACGCCTTCGTGTGTCATCAGGTGATGGATATGCGAGATGAGCATCAGACCGTTGCGTGTGGCGATGCCGAAGAGGGTGATGAAGCCGATGATCGACGCGACGGAGAGGATTCCCCCCGCAACGTACACGCCGGCAACTCCGCCGATCAGCGCGAGCGGCAGGTTGACCATGACCAGCGCCGCATCCCGCAGGGAATCGAGCGCGATGTAGAGCAGGAGCAGGATGCCGGCGATGACGACGATGCCGAGGAGGACGAGACGGCGCGAGGCTTCGGCTGCGCTCTCGAACTGGCCGCCGTATTCGATGTGATAGCCCGCGGGCAGCTTCACCGTCGCGGAAACCTGTTCGCGAATGTCTTCGACGACGCTGGACAGATCGCGTCCGGCGACGTTCGACATGACCACGGCTTTGCGCTCGACGTTCTCGCGGCTGATCGTGTTCGGCCCGCGATCCTTGCGAATCTCGGCAAGCGCGGAGAGCGGGATCTGCGCGCCGCCGGACGTGGCGATGCGCGTCGCGCGGATCGTGTCGATGTCGCTGACCGCGGCGGCCTCGTAGCGCACGACGAGATCGAACGCAGCGCGGCCTTCGAGGATGCGCGAGACCTCGTGTCCGGCAAACGCCGTCTCGATCGCTTCGGCGACGTCCGTCACCTGCAGGCCGTAGCGCGCGATGGCCGCGCGATCGAACTTGATGGTGAGGAACGGGATGTCGGGCTGCTGTTCGAGCGAGACGTCGGCGGTGCCTTCCACGGAGGTCATGATGTTCTTCACCTGATCGCCGAGCTTGCGCAGCGTGGCCAGGTCTTCGCCGAAGATCTTCACGGCGATGTTCGCGCGCGTGCCGGAGAGCATGTGGTCGATGCGGTGCGAGATCGGCTGGCCGATGGTGACGTTCGTGCCCGGCACCGCCGAGAGCTTGCGGCGCAGATCGGCGAGGAACTCGTCCTTGTCGCGATCCTTCATCTTCAGGCTTACTTCCATTTCGGAAGCGTTCACGTCCTGCGCATGCTCGTCCAGCTCCGCGCGGCCGGTGCGGCGCGCGGTGGCGACGACTTCCGGTTCGCCGAGGAGGATCTGCTCCGTCATCCGGCCGAGTCGGTCGGAGGTTTCGAGTGACGTCCCGGGCAGCGTGACGAGGTTGATGGTCAGCGTGCCTTCGTTGAAGTTCGGGAGGAACGCGCGTCCGGCGAGCCCGAGTGCGACGCCGGCGATCGCCAGCGCCACGACGGCCGCCGTAGTGATCGCCTTCCAGCGATCGAGCAGCCGCGCGAGCATCGGTCCGTACCAGCTTTTGAGCCAGCGCACCATGCGGCTCTCTTCTTCCGACACGATCGCTTTCGACTTCGGCAGCAGCAGCGAGCAGAGCGCGGGCGTCACGGTCAGCGCGACGACGAGCGATGCCGCGAGCGAGACGATGTATGCGAAGCCGAGCGGGCGGAGGAGACGTCCTTCGATGCCGGTGAGGAGGAACAGCGGCAGGAAGACGAGCACGATGATGACCGTCGCGAAGACGATCGAGCCGCGAACCTCGCGACTCGCTTCGTAGATCACGTCGAGCATGCCGCGCTGCTCTTCGGGCGGCAGGTTGCGGTTCTCGCGGAGACGCCGAACGACGTTCTCCACGTCGATGATCGCGTCGTCGACGAGCGCGCCGACCGCGATGGCCATGCCCCCGAGGGTCATGGTGTTGATGGTCACGCCGAAGAGGCGCATGGCGATGATCGCGGTCACGAGCGAAAGCGGGATCGCGAGGACGGTGATGCCGGTCGCGCGCGCGCTCATCAGGAAGATGAAGACGATGGCAATGACCAGGATCGCGCCGTCACGCAAGGCGGCGACGACGTTGTGCACGGCGATCTCGATGAAGTCGGACTGCCGGAAGATGTGGCTGTTGATCTTCATCCCCTGCGGCAAGGTCTTCTGAATGTCGGCCATGACCGCGTCGAGCTGGCGCGTGAGCTGGAGCGTGTTCGCGGTGGGCTGCTTCTGAATGCCGAGGATCACGGCGGGCTTGGCGTTGTGCGAGCCTTCGCCGCGTTTGAGTGCGCTGCCGATCTGCACGGTGGCCACGTCGCGCACGAGGATCGGCTGACCGTCTCGCTCGACGATCACCGTCGAAGCGATGTCGTCGGGAGAAGTGATGCGGCCGACGCCGTGAATCAGGTACTCCTGTCCGCCTTCGTTGTAGAAGCCGGCGGACGTGTTCTCGTTGCTCTCGCGCAGGACGCGCACGACTTCATCGACGCCGATGCCGTAGGCGGCCAGACGATCCGGCCGGACGATGACCTGATACTGCTTCGTCTCGCCGCCCGTAGGGATGACCTGCGAAACGCCCGGCACCGCGAGGAGGCGGCGGCGGATGTTCCAGTCGGCAACTGTCTTCAGCTCCATCGGCGAATGACGATCCGACGTGAGCGCGATGAACATGATCTCGCCCATGATCGAAGAGACCGGAGCGAGCACCGGAGGCGCGACGCCCGGCGGCAACGTCGATTGCGCGAGCTGCAGCTTTTCGCTGACGACCTGGCGCGCCTGATAGATGTCGGTGCCCCATTCGAACTCGACCCAGATCACGGCGATGCCGACGCCCGTTGACGAGCGCACGCGCCGCACGCCGGATGCGCCGTTCAGCGCCGTCTCGACAGGAAACGTGATCTGCGTCTCGACCTCCTGCGGCGCCATGCCGTGCGCTTCGGCGACAACGGTGACGGTCGGCGCGGTGAGATCGGGGAAGACGTCGACGGGCATCTTCACCGCTTCGTACGTGCCCCAGACGAGAAGCAGCGCCGCCGCGGTGAGGACGAACAGGCGATTGCGGAGAGACCACTGAATGATGTTGTCGATCAAAGCTGTTTCTCCGATGCTTGCCCTGTCATCCCGAGCGCGAGTCGAGGGACCTGGGCGGTTGGGTGGCCCGAAGCATATGGATCGAGCCGCCCGGCCCCCAGGTCCCTCGACTCACGCTCGGGATGACACTTTTAGTGAGCATGCCCATGTGCGGGGACCGCTCCCGATGCGGCCTGTAGTCGGATGTTGTACGCGCCGCGCGTCACGACGCGATCGCCCGGCTTGAGCCCTTCGAGAATCTGCACGAGATCGCCCTGACGCGTGCCGACTTTCAGCGGCCGGCGCTCGAACAACTCGCCTTCGAGCTCGACGTACGCGACCGGCTGGCCGTCTTCATCGACGACGGAGGACAGCGGGATGACGATGCCGCGTTGCGTCGTGGCCGTGAAGACCTGTGCGCGCACGAACATGCCGGACTTCAGTTGTCCGTTGCGGTTCGGCACCTCGAAGATGAGCGGCAGCGTGCGCGTCCTCTCGTTGACGACGCCGCCGGAGGCGACGACGCGACCGCCCGTTGTGGGGCTCACCTCGAAGGCGCTCGGGAATCCTTCCGGTTGGAACCAGACGCTGTTCGACGCCTGCACCTGGCCGATCTGTCCTTCGGGGATTTGCAGCTCGAGCCAGAGGCGCGAGAGGTCCACGACGTGGAACAGCTCGCGCCCTTCCTCGATGAACTCGCCCGGCGCGACCGTCACCGCCACGATCGTTCCGGCGACCGGCGAGCGCACTTCAAATCGTCCGCCCGACTCGCCGCCGGTGGCGCTCTGCGTCCCGCGATACTGCGAGAGACGGCTTTGTGCGGCCTGCAGATCCGCGCGCGCGGTCTGCTCCGCGCGCCGTGCATCGGTGACGCGGCGCTCGGGGATCGCTTCCTGCGCGAGCAGCGCTTCGAGTCGCGCGCGTTCAGCCTGGGCGTGCTGGAGCGCGATCTGCGCGCGCTGCACGTCGAGGTTGAGCGACGAAGGATCGACGTCGGTCGGGACCCGCGGCGCGATGACGCCGAGCACCTGATTGCGCGCGACGGTCATGCCGATCTGCGGGTACGTGGCGCGCGCGAGGAAGCGTCCGCCCGCCGGTGCGCCGACACGCGCTTCGCCATCAGGGCGGGGACGCAGGACACCATTCGCCGGAACGGAGCCGCGGACTTCGCCTTCGCTCACAGGTGCCGTGGCGAACTCCGTCTTCCACTGCTGTTCCTTGAGGTAGACGATGCCGCCGCGCTCTTCCGTTTCCTTCGGCGCGGCGGCGATGGCCGCCTGCTCGGACTCGAAGACGGTCATGAGGCCGAGGTCGTGGCGCGAGACCGCGCCGTCGAAGGCGATCTCGAAGACGAGTCGCCGTTGTCCCGCGTGCTGCGGTTTGGCGACGGGCCGGAAGATGCCCGGGACGCTCGGTGCGTTCGCGCTGAAGCGCTCCTCCGGCGCGCCGCCTTCGCTCAGGATCGCCGTGACCGTTCCCGATGCGAGCGGCTGGAAGTCGGAGAGCCGTGTGACGTGCGCGGCGAACGCCGACTCCGCACCTTTCGCGAGCGCGTCGAACTCGACGAACAGCTCCGTGCGATCGGTAAAGTGCGTGAACGACAGCGCCTCGCGCTCGGGTGCGGCTGCTGCTTCTTTTTTCTTCCTGCATCCGAACGCCGCGAGGACGACGAGCAGCGCGATCAGTGTTCTCTTCATCGGTTGACTCCTCCCAGGGCGCGCGTCAGCTCGATCTCGGCTTCGCGTGCGCGCTGCTCCAGCTCCGCGGCTTCGACTTCGGCATCGAGTGCGGTGCGATAGGCGTCCAGCAGTTCGAGGATGCCGACCTCGCCCGCGCGGTACGCGGCTTCCGCCGTTGCAGTGAGACGTTCGGATGTGGGCAACGCCTGTTCGCGGAAGAGGCGGGCCGCATTGCGCAGCTCGCGCGCTTCGGCTGCGAGGCCGCCGACTTCACCGCGTGTACGCGTGACGAGCAGTGTGCGTTGCGCGTCGAGGATCGCCAGCTCGGCGTTTGCGCGCCGCAACTCGTCCTGATTGCGGTTGAAGATCGGCAGGCTGACGCCTGCACCGAGGATCGCGCCGCTGTCCGCCTGTGTGTTCTTCATGCCGGCGGTCAGGTCGAAGAGCGGCACGCGCCAGCGCTGCGCGGCTTGGCTGTCGAGCGTCGCCGCTTCGATGCGCTTCGCGATCGCCGCGACGTCGGGCCGCTGTTCGATGCGCGCGGTCAGCTCCGCGTCGGCGGGGATCTCCGGCGGCGTCGGCCGCTGCAACGTGACTCCGTCGAGGTTCTCGGCGCCGAGGAAGGATGCGAGGCGTCGTTGTGCCGCGACGAGCGCGCCGCGTTCGGACGCGAGCCGCGCTTCCGCTCCGATCCGTTCACGCTCCAGCCGCCGCCGGTCGTAGCCGGAGACCTCTCCGCCGGCCTGCAGGCGTGCCGCTGTTTCGGCCGCAGCGGCGACCTTGCGCGTCCATTCGGTCAGCGCGCGCACGAGCTCCTGCTGATTCGCGGCCCGGCTGAACTCCGATCGCACGATGCGGGCGAGGTCGAGCTGTTGTCCCGCGACCTCCTGCTGTGTCGCTTCGAAGCGCAGCTCGGCGGCTCGTCTCCGCAAGGCTCGACGCCCGGAGAAGTCGAACGACTGCGAGAGCGTCAGGAACTGCTCGGTCTCGCCGGCGCTCTCGCGCGTGTAGTCGAGCGCCGGGTTCGGCCATCGCCGCTCGCGCTCGACGTCACTGCGCGCGAGATCGAGCTGCGCCGCGCTCAGTGCGACGACGCTCTGCGAGGCTTGCGCGATGCGCACGGCATCGTCCTCGGCGAGTACGTTCGGGATCGTTTGTGCGCTCGCCGCCGTGGCGGTGAACGCTAAGCTGAAAACGAGGCGTTGAAAACGCAAAGGCCACTCCTGTCGCAGAAACGCGGGTTACGAGAACGCGCTGCGAGGAGTGGCTCAGATGAGGAAGGTCGAGAGGAGCGGCTGCAGACCGACGTCGTCATCGACGCGGAGCGCACCGAGCGAGAGCACGTTCCGCTCCGTGATTGCGACGCGCCTCAACATCGCGGGGGCTCCGCCGGGCTGGACGAGGATCGGCAGTGCAGCTCGCGTGGTGCTCGGAATCTGTGGCGCAGGGGAGCCGACGATCGGATGTTCGTGGTCGCCGTGATCGCCGCTACCGATCATCGCCGCGTTGGTGTGCTCGGCATGATGATCATAGAGGTCGTGCAGAACGACGTGCATCGCAACCGGCGCGCCGAGGAGCGCTAGTACGAAGAGGGCGATGAAACGAACGGTCGCGCGACGCATTCCGGATCGCCCGCGCTAAACGGGCAGGGCGAGCATATATTCCGTTTGAAGGAAGGCCGCCAGGCGGCATCGGCGATCATCGTCATGGTTCACACGGAATGCGAACGGTAAATGTCGCACCCTTCCCTTCTCCCTCACTTCGTACCTCGACCGAGCCGCCATGCAACTCGATGATGTGCTTGACGATGGCCAGGCCGAGACCGAGCCCGGCGAAGCGCCTTTCCGTAGCCTGCGCCCGTCGCTCGAAGACGTACGGCAGAAACGCCGCCGAGATCCCCTCGCCCGTGTCGGACACCTCAATGACCGCGAACGACTCGTCGCGCGATAAACGCGTTTCGATCAACCCGCCGGCCGGAGTGAATTTGATGGCGTTGGTGAGGAGATTGGTGAGCACCTGACGCAGACGCGCGGGATCACCGTTGATGATGACAGGCTGGTCGAGGTGTTTTCTGAGGGAGATGTTCTTTGCCGTCGCGATGGGCCGCATGCCGCTCACGCCGTCCTGGACGACGTCCCGAAGATCCACCTTTGCCTCGGTGATGGCGAACTTGTTGGTCATGATTCGTGAGACATCGAGCAGGTCGTCGATGAGTTGAGCCTGAACCGCGGCGCTGCTGGCGATGGAGCGCGCTGCTTCCGAGATCGTCGTGGCGTCCGGACTGTCCAGCAGCAGCAGTGCCGCCCATCCGGCGATCGACGTGAGAGGTGTACGCAGCTCGTGCGATATCGCGCTGAAAAAATCGTCCTTCGCCTCGATGGCTGTCCGGGCTTCCTCGTACAACTGATTCATCTGCTCGGCGAGCGATTGGGAGCGAAGGTTGGCCATGACCAGATGACCGTTCGCTTCGCGGAGGGCCTCCATGAGCGCTTCGAACTCTGCCCTCACATCGGCGGCGGTTTGTTCCTGCAGCACTTCCTGCTCGTTCGGCACGTCGGTCATGATCTCGCCCGCCGTTTACGTGGTTCTGCTGTCGCATGCGCGACTCTTGCGGTTTCGTCGGGATGACCGGTGAGCAGCCCGTCGTAATGTGCCAGCGGCTCACCGATCGCGATCCCGGTCTTGGTGATCTCGTAGGTGCGGATTTCCTTACTATGCCCGCTGCCGCGGACCTTCACCACCGACATCACCCGCTGCAGGCAACCGTGCAGCTCGATGTAGCGCTGCATGATGATCACGTCGGTGAGAAACGCCGTGCCGTGCGGGCTGAAGCGAAGGTCTGTGTAACTGTCCTCCAGCTCGGCGGTCATCATCATGGTCACGCCCATCCCGGTCAGGACGGCGACCATGCGATACAGCGATTCGCGGAAGTCCTCGCGAAACGTCGGGGCGAGCGCCAGCTCGAACCCGGAGAGTGAATCGACGACCAGGCGGCGTGCTTTCAGGCGCTGAACCTGCTCGACAATCTCATAGAGGGTCTCGTCGATGGACAGATCGAGCGGTCGTGAATGAATGACGCCTACTTTCCCGTCCCGGATCATCTGTCCGAACGCGCGCCCGCCCGGCGGCGTCTGTGAGTACTCGTTGGGACGCTTCTCGAAGACGGCCAGGACGCCCGGCTCGTCATGGCGAATCCCCGCCATGATGAAATTCGTAGCCAGAACGCTCTTGCCCGAGCCGGAAGGGCCGGCAACCAGCACGGAGTACCCCTCCGGAACGCCACCGCCCAGCATCTCGTCCAACTCGTCGATGTCGAGCAGAAGACGTTTACGCGACTGGCTCCGTGTTCTCTCGGGTGGACCCACGATCACGCGCGGAAACACGTCGATGCCCCCGCCCGTGATCCGAAAGGTGTGCAGGCCGGGCACGGGAGCCTGCCCGCGCATCTTCTTCACCTGAATTTTCCGGACCATGGAGTTGCGGTCCAGGCTCTGGTGCAGCCACAGCAGCCCGTCAGCCACCGTGAAGACCGGATCGTGCTCCGCTTCGTTCGGCTGATACTCGCCGATGAGAAACGTCGTAGCCTCCCATCCGGTCAGCCGGATCGCGAGTTGCTGCACGAAGCTCTGGAGGTTCAGACCTCCGTCCCTCGACCCCTCGGCCGCCTGCGCGACCGTCCGAAACGAATCGACGAAGACCAGGCCGGGGTTCGTCGTCTCGACTTCCGCGATGATCCGCTCGAGCAACTGATCGAGCGTTCCGCTCACGATGTCCTGCCCGACGCTGACGAAACGGATCGAGTCGCCGACGCGGTCCAGATCGAAGAAGTCGTACTGCTGCTGGTACCGCAGCATTTTCAACGGAGGCTCGCCGACCACCGTGAAATACACGGCTCGCCGCTTGGGCGTGGCGAGCGCAAACATGATCTGGTGCGCCAGCGTGGTCTTGCCCGAACCGGGCGAGCCGACGATGAGATTGAAGGAGAACTCCGGCAACCCTCCGCCGAGGATCTGGTCGAGCCCCGGCACACGGGTCGGGAGTTGCTGAATCGAAACCCTGTCGGTCATGCCTTCTTCCCCTTCGGCTGTGCGTCGGAAAACCCGTCCGGCCACGCCTTCTCCAGATACCGCGTCGTCAGTGGCTCCCCGATCAGCGTGGTGAGCAGTTGTGCGAACGTCGCGAAGATCGCGGCCGCAGCGTCGGTCACCGACGATGGGACCTGCCTTTCGAGCCAGAGAGTCACGTGGACAAAAGGTTCATCGGTCGTACCGCTGTCGTCGCCCCCGCGCGCATCGCCTGGATACTCGCGTTGGGCCAGATCGAATGCCCGTCCCCACAACGCCTCGACACCGGACGAGCTGATCAGCGGAGCAAGCACGGCGGTGAGGTCGTCGTGTGTGAGCCGCGCGGCCGCAGCCACGGCACTCGCGCCGGTCGACGACCCTGCGCGCCGCGTGATCACGCGGACGAGACGCTCCCGCAGGACGGTCGTTTCGGGTGATGTCATACCTGGCAA
>DATLOL010000102.1:0-4019 GCA_035536275.1 Thermoanaerobaculia bacterium | reverse complement strand
ACCCGCCCAGGTCCCTCGACTCCGCTCGGGATGACACGTGGGTCACCGCCACTCAGCACCCAGCACCCAGCACCCAGCACTCAGCACTTCCCCCCGCCCCCTTTTCAATTCAAACTCCGCCCGTGGTCCGGGCCGCGGTCATCACCCTCTTCCTCCTGCTCAACCTCTCGCTATGGGGGACGCTCGTCTTAGCCGGCGGGATCGTCAAGCTGTTGACCTTCGGCGCGGCGCGGCACAGGGTCATCCTGGCCATGACCTCGCTGGCCGAGCGCTGGGTGCAGGGCAACGATCGGATCTTCGAGTGGTTCCTGGACACCGAATGGCGCATCGAAGGCTTCGACGGTCTCCGGCGCGACGGCCACTACCTCGTGGTCAGCAACCACGTGTCCTGGATCGACATCTTCGCGGCCTTCCGCGCGCTGCACGGGAAGGCGCCGTTCATCCGCTTCTTCCTCAAGCACATCCTGATCTGGTCCCCGATCGTGGGGCAGGCCTGCTGGGCGCTGGAGTTCCCGTTCATGCGCCGGTATTCGCCCGAGTACCTGGCTCACCATCCGGAGAAGCGCGGCCGCGACCTCGAGACCACGCGCACGGCCTGCCAGCGCTACCGCCACCTCCCCGTGACCATCCTCAACTTCGCGGAGGGGACGCGCTTCACACGCGAGAAACACGAGGACCAGGAGTCGCCGTACCGGCACCTGCTTCGTCCCCGCGCCGGCGGTATCGGCTTCGTCATCGCCTCCCTCGGCGAGCAGCTCGACTCGATGATCGACATGACCATCGTCTTCCCGGACCGCGACGTCACCATCTGGGACTTCGTCACCAACCGCGTGCCCTGGATCGCGCTGCGCGCGCGGCGGATCCACATCCCTGACGACCTCATCACGCCGGCGATCACCGAGCCCGGCCCCAAGCGGGAGGAGTTCAAGGCCTGGGTCGAGAAAATCTGGCAGGAGAAGGACGAGGAGATCGCGCGGATTCTTCTAGAATCGGGGGCATGACCCACAGCGCGGATGCCGTCGCGGCGCGCGAGGAGGCCCAGCGCGCGCTGCGCGAGAGCGAGGAGCGTTACCGCGCGTTCGTCTCCAACAGCAGCGAGGCCATCTGGCGGGTCGAGCTCGAGGAGCCGGTCCCGATCGACCTCGATCCGGACGAACAGATCGACCGCTTCTACCGCTTCGGCTATCTCGCGGAGTGCAACGAGGTCATGGCCGCGCAGTACGGCTTCCCGGCCGCCTCCGACCTCGTCGGGGCCCGCCTCGGCGACCTCGTCGTGCGCGACCAGCCGGCCAACATCGAATACCTCGGCGCCTTCATCGCCAGCGGCTACCGGCTCATCGGAGCGGAGTCGCACGAAGTCGACCGCGAAGGCAACGAGAAGCACTTCGCGAACAACCTGATCGGCGTCATCGAGAACGGGCACGTGATCCGCGCGTGGGGCACCCAGCGCGACATCACCGAGGAGCGGGCGGCGGAGTCGAGGCTCGAGTTCCTGGCAGACGTGTCGTCCGTCCTCGGCTCCTCGCTGGATTTCCAGGAGACCCTCAGCTCGTTGGCCGCGTGCGCGGTGCCGCGCTTCGCCGACTGGTGCTTCGTCGACGTCGTCGATGCGAACGGGAACGCCGAGCGCGTGGTGGTGCGGCACAGCGATCCGGAGATGGTCCGTCCGGAGCTCCACGACGAACTGGTCGTCCCGCTGATCGCGCGCGGGCGGACTCTCGGTGCGCTCACGTTCGCGATGGCGGAGTCGAAGCGGAAGTTCGCGCCGGACGACATCCGCCTGGCCGAAGACCTGGGACAGCGCGCGGGGCTGGCGCTCGACAACGCGCGGCTGTACGGCGAGCTGGCAGGCGCCAACCGCGCCAAGGACGAGTTCCTGGCCATGCTCTCCCACGAGTTGCGCACCCCCATGACCGCCACCCTCGGCTGGGGCACGATGCTCCAGAGCGGGCTCGATGCGGCCGGGACACGCATGGCCGCCGACGCGATCGTGCATGCCACACGCGCGCAGGCGCATCTCATCGACGACCTGCTCGACATCTCCCGCATCGTCTCCGGCAAGATGCAGTTGTACGTGCGCGACCTGCGTCTCGCGGACGTGATCGACGCCGCGGTGGAGACCGTGCGCGCGGCTGCGGACGCGAAACAGATCGCGCTCGACATCGACCGCGGCGACGACGCGCGCGTGTCGGGCGACTCCGGGCGGCTGCAGCAGATCCTCTGGAACCTGCTGTCCAACGCGGTGAAGTTCACGCCGCGGGGCGGCAACGTGTCGTTGCGCGTGGAGCATGAGGACGAGACGGTGCGCGTGATCGTGCGCGACGACGGTGAAGGCATCGACGCGGAGCTCCTCCCCTACATCTTCGACCGCTTCCGCCAGGGCGAGAGCGGCGCGAGCCGCAAGTTCGGCGGGCTGGGACTCGGTCTCTCCATCGCCCGGAACCTGGCCGAGCTGCACGGTGGCACACTCAGCGCCGCCAGCGCGGGGCGCGGCCAGGGCGCGGAGCTCACGCTGTCGCTGCCGGTCGGCACCGCGGCCGCGATCGCCGACGCAGCACCAGTTGGCGCGTCCGAGGCGCGGCCGCTGGAAGGCGTGTCCCTGCTCCTCGTCGAGGACGACCCGGCCACGCGGGGCATGCTGGAGCTGGCCCTGCGCCGCTACGGCGCGCGCGTCGTGGCCGCGAGCGACGCAAACGAGGCCTTCGCGTCGCTGCAGGCCAACCGGGTCGACGTGATCGTCAGCGACATCGGCCTGCCCGGCGACGACGGCTGCGCGCTGCTGCGGCGGATCCGCCAATCCGGCAACGCCATTCCGGCCATCGCCCTGACCGCGTACGCCAGCCCGGCCGAGCGCGAGCGCGCCTTGTCCGCCGGCTTCGACCGCTGGCTGTCCAAGCCCGTGGACCTGGAGACCCTGGCCGCGGAGATCCGGGCCGCCAGTTGACCGGTGTCCTGGTACATATGTACCATCACACCATGGCAACGATCGAGGTGGAGCGGATCCAGACCGGCATCCGCATGGAAAAACGGCTGGTCAAAGTCCTCAAGGGACTGGCCGAGTATCACGACATGACCCTGGGCGACCTTCTGGAGGGAATCGTCCTGCACGCCTTCGAGGGGAAGGCGCCGTTCGGCAAGGAGTCGCTGCAGAAGATCGTCGAGCTGAAGAAGGTCTACGGCCTCACCCTCGGCGCGTCGTCGAGTCACCAGCTCACGGAGGCGAAAAAGAGCCGTGCACGATCGTGACTTCGTGACCGCGTTCGAGTCCTGCACCCTCCCGCCGGACCTCTTCCCCCACCGCGCCCACGTGCGCCTGGCCTGGCTGTACCTCCGCGAGCACGGCCTGCTCGAATCGCTGCGCCGCTACAGCGACGGCATCCAGCGCTACGCCGCCAGCCTCGGTGCGAGCAGCAAGTACCACCACACCATCACCTGGGCGTTCCTTTTTCTCATCCACGAACGGATGGCCGCTGTCGATCACACGACGTTCGATGAATTTGCCTCCGCGAACGAGGATCTTTTCGGCCCGGTGCTCGAGCGGTACTACTCGCCCGCGATGTTGAAGTCCGATCTCGCACGCAGGACGTTCGTGATGCCCGATCTTTTTCAGCAAACTTGGTGAGTGAAGGGCTTCACCGCGTGTTGGATTCCGCAAACATGCTGAATTCTCGACCGTGAGCGCCTGCAATTTCAGCAAACTTGCTGAATGAAGAGCTTCACCGCGTGGTGGATTCAGCAAACATGCTGAAAGCTCGACCATTCACCGCTGTTATTTCAGCAAACATGCTGAATAGTTCAGCGAACTCGCTGAATTATCCGCCGTTCATCGCTGTGACGTCAGCATACTTGCTGAAAAACTCCGTTTCCACGGCTGTGGTTTCAGCATATCTGCTGAAACACTCGCCTGCACGCACCGTGGAATCAGCTAACGTGCTGATGGATTCGGATTCCACTGCTGTGGATTCCGCAAACTTGCTGAATAAACCAGCAAACACGGTGAAAATCTCCAGCGGACCGCC
>DATLOL010000101.1:0-35969 GCA_035536275.1 Thermoanaerobaculia bacterium | reverse complement strand
GCCTGACCCACTGAACGCGGCTCTCGGCAGCCGCACGTGTTTCGATGATCGCTGCCGGCCGCGCCGGCCCGCCGGAGGCCCTTCGTCGTCCTCTCGTGTGGGCGGACTGAGTGTGGTCGATCTAGGCGATCTCGAACGCGCGGCCGACGATCGACGGGTCGATCGAGCGGTCGAGGTACTCCCAGACTGCCAGCGCGTCGGGGTGGCTGGCGATGGGTGGCGCGGCCTCGCGGGTGACGGGATCGTTGATGATCATCCGCGCGCGGCGGTACCAGTGCATCGCCTCTTCCGGATTCGCGCGGAGCTCCTCGCGCACGCCCTGGATCAGCAGGTACTGCTCCGCCGGGATGCCGGCCGTCTCCACCTGCGGGTATTGCGGCGCGAGCTGTCGCGCGCGCGCACGGAGGATCTTGAGCTTGAGGCGCAGCGAGTGCGTGTCCAGCGCGGCCCGGTTCATGTCGCAGAGGCGGGCCACGGCCAGGCGCATGGTCTCCGCTTTCTCCGAGATCAGCAGCCCCGCGCGATAGACGCGCATCGCACCGCCGGTGATGGCCTTGAGCGACGTCCACACCACCTGCCCGGGCACCGTCACCTCGATGGTCGACTCGGGGACGCTGAACGCGAGCAGGGCGATCGTTCCGCGCCGCGGCTCCTGCGTGAGCTCGATGCGGGCGCCGCGCGCGGAGAGGTCCTCGATCAGCACCGGACCGCCGTCGTACTGCGCCGGCAGCGACGGCGCGACGAAGAAACGCTCCGTCGAGCGCAGCTCCTCGATGCGGTTCGTGCGATGCGACGTCTGCAACTGCACGAGCAGCGACTGCAGCACCTCGGCCGGCCCATACGTCCGCGCGCCCGCCAGGAACTTGCCGGCGAACATCGGGTCCGGCTGCGTCCAGACGATCACCGCCTCCAGCGTCACCGGCGTGGGGCGTCCGTCGACGGCGATCTTCAGCAGCGACTTGGCGCCGCCGTCGAGAGGGCGGTCGCTGCGGAAGCGCGCACCGGTCGCGGAGATGTCGCACACGGCCACGGCCGCGCCACTGAACGTAGCGGCGAGGGGCGGGGCAAGGAGGAACCGCTCCGCCGTGCGGAGATTGCGCGCAGCCTCGTGCATGCCGAACGGACAGCTTACACCCCCGCTCCGTTCGCTTTGTGATATTGCTCACGCCGTGGAGCGCCGGTACGACATCGTCACGTTCGACTGCTACGGCACGCTGATCGACTGGGAAAGCGGGATCGCCGATGCGTTCCGCAACGCCGGCATCGCGCTCGATCGCGAGGAGGTCCTGCGCCGGTACGCGGCGATCGAGCCGGTGGTCGAACATGAGCGCTATCGGCCGTATCGCGAGGTGCTCACGGAGACCGCGACGCGCATCACCGGCGGCGACGGTGCGTTCCTCGCCGCATCGCTGCCTGAGTGGAAACCGTTCCCCGATACGAACGCCGCGCTGGAGCGTTTGCGCGATGCGGGCTACGAGCTCGGCATCCTCTCCAACGTCGACGACGATCTGCTCGCCGGCACGCGTCGTCACTTCACAGTCAGCTTCGATCTGATCGTCACCGCGCAGCAGGTGCGCTCGTACAAACCGGCGCGAGGACACTTCGACGCCGCGCGCACGTCGATCGGCGACGCGCGCTGGCTGCACGCGGCGCAGAGCAACTTCCACGACATCGCGCCGGCGACGCTGCTCGGCATCGACAACGCGTGGGTGAACCGGCACGGCGAGAGCGGCGGCGTGAAGCCGACGTATGAGGTGCGGGATCTCGGCGAGTTGGCTTCGCTTCTCTCTCTCTCTCTCAGTTGACCCCGAGCGAAGTCGAGGGGCCAATGGAGCCTCCGCGTAGAACCGTGCGATGAGCGTGGGGGTGCCGATGGCCCCTCGACTTCGCTCGGGGTCAACCAAAAGAGAGAGGCCTTAAAACCGCCAGCCCACGCCCACTGACAGCTTGAACGGATCGTCGTCCGCGTAGGTGTTGCCGAAGGTGTGTTTCGCGTCGACCCGGAGCGACCAGGCTTCGGCCGCATTGAAGTCGACGCCCGCGACGACCTCCGGTGCGATCTGGTTGTCCCAAAGCTCGCCGCGCGGCTCCGGGCCGGGCGCCGAGACGAAGCGCACGCCGGCGCCGGCGTAGGGACGCCAGCGTGTGTGCACGCTCGGGAAGGTGTATCGGGCCGCGAGGTCGAAGGGATAGCTGCGCGCGTTCTCCTGCTCCTGCACCGTCACCGCGAGCTCGCCGGACCAGGTCCGCGTGAAACGCCGCTCGTACGCGACGCCGTAGCCCGCGTCGAAGAAACTTCCGCCGCCTTCGCTCCATCCGCCGCTGACGTTGCTCAGAAAGACGGACACGCGATTCGGACGGTCGAGACTCTGCGCGAGCGCGGGAACCGCGACGAGGAGAACGAGCAGCACGAGCATCGGTTTGCGCATGCGCTCATTGGACTCCCGCGAGCCCCAGGTCCGCTGCAACGAAAGCTCAAACGATCACGGCTGTCGCTATACTGAAATCTCCCCATGGACACGATCGCGCCGGGATCCCGTCTCGGGCCGTACGAGGTCATTGCGCCTCTCGGTGCGGGCGGCATGGGCGAGGTGTGGCGGGCGCGGGACACGCGGCTGGACCGCAGCGTCGCGCTGAAAGTGCTGCCGGCGTCGCTCCGCCACGACACCGATCTGCGCGCGCGTTTCGATCGCGAGGCGCGGACGATCTCGCAGCTCAACCATCCGAACATCTGCACGCTGCACGACGTCGGGGACGACTTCATCGTCATGGAGCTGCTGGACGGCGAGTCGCTCGCTGACCGCATCGCGCGGGGACCGCTTCCGGTCGCCGACGTCGTGCGCTTCGGGACGCAGATCGCCGCCGGGCTCGAGGCGGCGCACCGCCGCGGCGTCGTGCACCGCGATCTCAAGCCCGCGAACGTGATGATCACCCGCTCCGTCGCGAAGGTGCTCGACTTCGGGCTGGCCAAGGGAGGCGAGCCCGTCATCGACGTGGCCCATGACGGCGCGACGCAGCAGCGGCCCCTCACCCGCGAGGGCACGATCCTGGGCACGTTCCAGTACATGGCGCCGGAGCAGCTCGAGGACGCCAACGTCGACCATCGCGCCGACATCTTCGCCCTCGGCAGCCTGCTGTACGAGATGGCAACGGCGCGGCGTGCATTCGAGGGAAAGACGAAGACGAGCCTGATCGCGGCGATCGTCGCCGGCGATCCGCGTCCGATGCGCGACCTGCAGCCGCTCGCTCCCGTGGCCCTCGAGCAGATCGTGCTGCGCTGTCTGGCCAAAGATCCCGAGGAGCGGTGGCAGAGCGCCTCGGACGTACGGCACGCGCTGGAGCTGATCGCCGTCACCGGAACGGCATCGGTGCCGGAGACGCGCACGCCGCGGCGCTGGCTCGTTCCCGCCCTGGCCGCGCTCGCGCTGGCCGCGCTCACCGCGGCGGCCTGGCTCTTCGCCACGCGCTACACGAGACCGCCCGAGCGCCTGATCCGCGCGTCCATCCTCCCGCCGGGGGCGGGAGAGCTCGGCGACCTCGCCCACTCGCTCTCGATCTCACCCGACGCAGCATGGGTGACGTTCCGCGTAGCGGGCGTACGCGAGCCGCGGCTGTGGGTCCGCCGCATCGACGGCACCGAGGCTCGCCCGCTGCCCGGGACCGAGACGGCGACCATGCCGATGTGGTCTCCGGACAGCCGCGAGATCGCATTCTTCACCGGCACGAAGCTGAAGAAAGTCACGCTCGACGGCTCGCCGCCCGTGACCATCTGCGACGTGAAAGAGCGCGCCCGGCGCGGTGTCTGGACGAGCAGCGGGGAGATCATTTTCGCTGTCGACTCGTTCGGGGCGCTGTCGCGCGTTTCGGTCAGCGGCGGGACTCCGGTCGCGTTGACGAAGCTCGACGCCACGCGAAAGGAATCGACGCATCGCTGGCCCGAGGTCCTCCCGGACGGCCGTCACTTCCTCTACCTCGGCGCCACGCACGCCGAGGGGGCGAACAGCGATCTGCATGCGATCTTCGCGTCGTCGTTCGACAAACCGGAGGAGCGCAAGCTCGTGCTGCGCGCCCGCTCGAACGTGACGTACGCGCGGGGTCACCTGATCTACGCTCGCGCGGATGCGCTGGTCGCGCAGCCGTTCGACGCGTCGCGTCTCGAGCTGACCGGCGAGCCGTTCGTTCTCGCGAACAGCATCCAGTACCACGCGGGCAGTTTCCTCGCGACGTTCGCGGCGTCGCCGGACGGCACGATCGTCTACCGCACCGCTCCCGATGCGTCGCGCCGCCAACTCGCCTGGATCGATGCTGTGGCGTCGTCGACCGAGGACGTGCCGCTGGGCGAGCCTGACGCGTACCGGTCCGTCCGCCTGTCCGAGGATGGCAAACGGGCGGTGTACGAGATCGAGGAGAGAGAGACCGGCTTGATGAACATCTGGATCGACGATCTCGCGACCCGAACGCGAACCCGGCTCACGCCGCCCGGAAAGTTGTCCAATTCGGCGCCGGTGTGGTCGCCCGACGGTACGCAGGTCGCGTTCACACGCGGCGAGGCCTTCGGCGGCGGTCTGGACATCTGGATCGTCAACGCCGATGGCACGAACGAGCGGCGACTGACGAATACGCCCGGCCATGAAGTGCCGAGGGACTGGGCCGGGGACAGCATCCTCGGCACCGCCATCAAGGAGCGCGAGCCGGAGTCGATCGTCACCCGTTGGAACGTCACCGACGGAACCGCGGTCGCGCTGGCGAAGGGCTATGAGCCCTCCTTCTCGTCCGACGGCACATGGATCCTGTACGGTTCGGAGAGTCCGGACCCGACGGTGTGGCTGGCGCGGGCGTCGGACGGCAGCAGCCGCAAAAAGATCGCCGGCTCCCCGGCCTGGCCGAAGGACTGGATCGGATCGACGATCCTCTACACCATCGGCGGTGGCCACATGCGGATGATCGATGCCACGACGACACCGGCGTCGGTGACACTCGGCGCGGAGCGCGCGGCGAGAGTGCGCAGCGACGTCATCGGCGCCGACACGAACGACTTCAAGCGCTGGCTGGGGATCGTGCAGAAGGAGAACGCGTCCAACGACGCGATCTCCCTCATCACGAACTTCACCGCGGCAGCGCCGCGAACGCGCTAGAGACGGACGAGGAGGCCTCCGGCGGGCCGGCGCGGCCGGCAGCGCTGGTTGGCCTAGCCAGACCGCACGCCTGACCCACTGAACGCGGCTCTCGGCAGCCGCACGTGTTTCGATGAGCGCTGCCGGCCGGGCCGGCCCGCCGGAGGCGCTCCCGGTCGGTTCTAAAGCGTCTCGACGATCATGGCTGCGGCTTCGCCGCCGCCGATGCAGATCGCCGCGAGTCCGCGCTTCAGACCGCGGTCCTGCAGCGCGTGAATGAGCGTCACCAGGATGCGCGCGCCGCTTGCGCCGATCGGGTGCCCGAGGGCGACGGCGCCGCCGTGCACGTTGAGCTTCTCGTGCGGGATGTTCACGTCCTTCATCGCCGCGAGGGCAACGGCGGCGAAGGCCTCGTTGATCTCGAACAGGTCGATGTCGTCGGCGGTCATATTTGCGCGGCGGAGGACGATGTCGATCGCCTTCGCCGGCGCGGTGGTGAACCATTCCGGCTCCTGCGCGGCAGTCGACTGCGCGATGATCCGCGCGATCGGCTTGAGGTTGTTCTGCTCCGCGTACTCCGCGGACGTGACCACCAGCGCCGCGGCGCCGTCGTTGATCTTCGACGCGTTCGCGGCCGTGACCGTGCCGCCGTCCTTCACGAAGGCCGGCTTGAGCGTGGTCATCTTCTCGAGCGGCGCGGTGAACGGCTCCTCGTCGTCGACGATGACCGACTTGCCTTTCTTGTTCTCGATCTCGACGACGGCGATCTCCTTGCGGAACTTGCCGGTCTTCACGGCGTCCTGCGCGCGGCGATAAGACTCGAGCGAGAACTGGTCCTGCTGCTCCCGCGTGAAGCTGTACTTGGTCACGCACGCCTCGGCGCAGTTGCCCATGTGCTTGTCGCCGTACGGGTCCCACAGTCCGTCGTGGATCATGAGGTCGATCATCTTGCCGTTGCCCATGCGATAGCCGCCGCGCGCCTGCGGCAGCGCGTAGGGGGCGTTGGACATCGATTCCATGCCACCGGCGACGGCGAGGTCGTACTCGCCGCAGCGGATGTCGTTCGCGGCGTACATCACGGCCTTCATGCCCGAGCCGCAGACTTTGTTGACCGTGACCGCGCCCGCACCGACCGGAACGCCGGCGTAGATGCCCGCCTGCCGCGCCGGAGCCTGGCCGATGCCGGCCTGCAGCACGTTGCCCATGATTACCTGCTGGATCTGGTCGGCGGAGACGCCGGAGTTCTCGAGCGCGCACTTGATGGCGATGGCGCCGAGGCGCGGCGCGGGGATGGCGGAAAGGGTGCCCAGGAACGAGCCGATCGGCGTTCGGGCTCCGCCGAGGATGACGATGTCTTTCATGGAGGGAGTTCTATCACGAGTCCCGCGTGTCAACCTTGTGTGACGGACCGGCGGCCCGTGTGGGAGTCGGGTTTCACCTGTGTTGGACGCGGTTTCACGCGTGTTGGAAGGCGTTTCACACGTGTTGGATTCGGTTTCACGCGTGTTGGACGCGGTTTCACGCGTGTTGGAAGGCGCTTCACGCGTGTTGGATTCGGTTTCACGCGTGTTGGATTCGGATTCCACGGTCGTGGATTCCGTTTCACACGTCGTGGATTCCGTTTCACGCGTCGTGGATTCGGTTTCACGCGTCGTGGATTCGGTTTCACACGTCGTGGATTCGGTTTCACGCGTCGTGGAATCCGTTTCACGCGTCGTGGATTCGGGTTCACGCGTCGTGGAATCCGTTTCACGCGTCGTGGATTTGGATTCCACTGTCGTGGATTTGGATTCCACGTCGTGGATTCGGATTCCACGGTCGTGGATTCGGTTTCCACGGTCGTGGATTCGCATTCCACGGTCGTGGATTCGGTTTCCACGGTCGTGGATTCGCATTCCACGGTCGTGGATTCGCATTCCACGGTCGGGGATTTGGTTTCCACGGTCGTGGATTTGGATTCCACGGTCGTGGATTTGGATTCCACGGTCGTGGATTCGCATTCCACGGTCGTGGATTTGGATTCCACGGTAGTGGATTCGGTTTCCACGGTCGTGGATTTGGATTCCACGGTCGTGGATTCGGTTTCCACGGTCGTGGATTGGATTGTCATCCCGAGCGCAGTCGAGGGATCTGGTCGGGTGGGGCATCAGGAATGAGCCTCGCGCCCCGCCCTCCCAGGTCCCTCGACTCACGCTCGGGATGACACGTTGTAGAACTCGGCCGCCCGGTCCGGGCCCCCTCTGAGACTATGAGACTATGAACCTGTGAGGCTAGAATCCCCGCCTCACCGATTCACATCAGGAGTCCTCGCGAATGACCACCATTGCCCCCATCACCGACCGCCGTCTGCACGTCCAGCCGGCCGAAGTTCACAACGTCCTCGAGCGGCACATGCTCGCCGACGGCTACGACATCGTCATGGACCTGCGCAAGTCGCAGGGCTCGTGGGTGTTCGACTCGCGCGGCAAGGGCCGCATCCTCGATTTCTTCACCAACTTCGCCTCCGTCCCCGTCGGCTACAACCATCCCAGGCTCGACACCCCGGAGTTCCGCGATCGCCTGGCCGAGGTGTCGGTCAACAAGCCGGCGAACTCGGACATCTACACGACCTACATGGCCGAGTTCGTCGAGACCTTCTCCCGGCTGGCCACGCCGCCAAATTTCTCGAAGCACATGTTCTTCATCGAGGGCGGCTCGATGGGCGTGGAGAACGCCATCAAGGCCGCTTTCGACTGGAAGGTCCGCAAGAACTTCGCAAAGGGCTACAAGGAAGTGAGAGGCCAGCAGGTCATGCACCTGCGCCAGTGCTTCCACGGACGCTCCGGGTACACGCTCTCCCTGACCAACACCGATCCCACGAAGACCGACTACTTCCCGAAGTTCGACTGGCCGCGCATCGAGAATCCGTTCATCCGCTTCCCGATGGACGAGGCGTCGCAGCGCGACGTCGAGCAGCGCGAGCAGGCCGCGCTCGCGCAGGCGAAGCAGTTCCTGCACGAGCGCAAGGACGACGTCGCGGCGTTCATCATGGAGCCGATCCAGGGCGAGGGCGGCGACAACCACTTCCGCCCCGAGTTCTTCCGGGCTATCCGCCAGCTCTGCGACGAGAACGAGATGATGCTCATCTTCGACGAGGTGCAGGCCGGCGTCGGCATCACCGGAAAGATGTGGGCCTTCCAGCACTACGGCATCGAGCCGGACCTGTTCGCGTTCGGCAAGAAGACCCAGGTGTGCGGGTTCGCGTCGAACGACCGCATCTTCGAGATCGAGGACAACGTCTTCAAGCTCTCCTCGCGCATCAACTCGACGTGGGGCGGCAACCTCACGGACATGGTCCGCTCGCAGCGCTACTTCGAGATCATCGACGAGGAGAAGCTGGTCGACAACGCCGCCACCGTGGGCGCGTACTTCCTCGGCGAGCTGCAGCGCTTCCAGCAGGAGTTCCCGAAGCTCGTGTCGAACGTGCGCGGCCGCGGCCTGATGTGCGCGTTCGACCTGCCGGACGGAGACACACGCAAGGCCGCCCTCAACGCGTTCATGAACCACAACATGCTCGTGCTCGCGTCCGGACCGCGGTCCGCGCGCTTCCGCCCGCCCCTCAATCTGTCGATGGACGAGGCTGCGGAAGGGATCCGGCGGATGGAGAAGGCGCTGAAAGACCTCGCGTAACGAGCACCGCGGCGAGGAACACCGCTGCGGGGACGATCTGGTGCGGGATGCGGTTCAGCGAGAACCGCGCGTGCATCCCGAGATCGAACGGCGTCGCCAGTACCGCAGCCATCATCGCCGCAGCCTGAAAGAGCAGCGCGAGCAGAAGGAATCGCTCGCGCTGCCAGGCCTGCCGGATGCAGATCGCGACGATGGCGAGGACGGCCAGCCACAGATACGGCTGATCGGGAGGCGCGGTCGCGAGCGCCTTCATCGTCTTCGACGGCTCGCTGATGCGCTCCATGATCCGCGCGAGGACCTCGCCGCGACTGAGATCGGTGACGAGGTTGAACACGCGCCGGACGATGAACCACGGCGCGATCATCACCAGGGCCGGCCACAACACGAGGATCTTCCGCTTCGCGATGAGCAGCGCGATCGCTGCCGCGATGAGCAGCGCCGCGCCTTCGTTCTTGGACCAGGCCGCGAAGCCGAGCATGACCGCGCCGAGGGTGTAGTGCTCGCGGCGGAGGAAAAGCACTCCCGCGCATCCGAACGCCATCACCACCGCCTCGGCCAGTCCGATCCACGGATTCAGCGCCGGCATCGCCACGGCCAGCGCGACCAGCGCGCCGCCGTGTCCGCGTGCGATGAGGATGAACGACGTGCAGAGCGTGACGTAGATCCAGCCGAACTGCATGTCGTCCCAGCCGCCGCTGATCACGGCCACGAAGTCGAAGAGCAGCGGTAGCAGGAGCGGGTAGTCGGGATGCGAGCTGTTCGTGCGGATGTAGTTCCAGTCGATGCCGCCCGCGTCGAAGAACCACCGCCCCTTGATCCCCCAGACGCCGTAAAAATCCCACTCGAAGGGGGGCGCGTAGAGGGCAAAGTACGCGTAGGCGACGATCGGGACGATCACGAGCACGTCGACGACGTAGTGGAGGGCAGGCAATCCTGCCTGCCCAGGCTGGGGGGGACAGGCAGGATTGCCTGTCCTCCACCACAGGAACAAGCTCGCGAGGAACAACGGCGCAATCGCGATCAGCACCGAGGCCCGCGTCCACTCCACGCCGATGACCGACATCACGAACAGCGTCAGCGACACCGCCCCCGCCCCGAGAAGAAACGACGCACCGGCGAGCGCATAGCCGCGCACGCGCGCCCACCACGCCAGCGGCAGCCCGTAGAGCGCGATGGCCACCATCAGCAGCGGCGTCACTTGCGCACTCTCTCCACCGATCCGTGCACGCCATTCCAGAACAGCCATGCGTCCGGCTGACGCTTCCACTGGTCGACGTGCTGCGGGATCAGCACGTAGCGTCCGGTCAGCGCGTACGACGCGCGCCAATGCACGTAGCCGAATCCGTCATACGGCGCCACGAACTGCAGCGCGAGCGTCTCGCCGGGCTTCGTCCGTTCCCGCGCCTCTTCGAGAAACCGCTTGAACTCGTCGGACACGAACTCGTCCTTCCAGCGCAGCGGCCAGCGATCGACCGCGTTTTCGGGCGGCGGATATTGAACGGGGCGATGAGGAGGGAGGATCAGCCGCAGCAGCACGGGGCGGACTCCCGAGGCGACCAGGGCCGCGAAGAGCAGGCCGGCCGCGACTCTGCGGATCATTCGGGCGAGACGGCGGGCGCTCCGACGGCCCCCTCTTCCCACAGCGTGTGCGGCTTGCGGTTCTGCACGATGTACCGCCACAACAGATCGCCGTAGCCGTGCGCGGCGATCCCGCGCTTCTCGTAGAACGGCATGAGCAGCTTCTGCAGGCGCGGCAGATTGTAGAACGGCACACCGGGGAAGTAGTGGTGCTCGAGGTGATGGTTCGAATAGAGGAAGACCGGGTCCCAGAACCAGGACCCGCGCACGAGGGTCGCCCACTTGGCCGGATCGGCCGGGTCGATGTCGTAGTGCTGCCCGAGGCGGTTCAGCGCGAACGCGATCGGGAAGACGAAGAAGACCGGCACGAGGTAGAGCTTCCACGCGATCGGCCAGCCGCCGATCCAGGCGATGACGCCGAGGACGGTGAGATGGAAGGCGATGGTGACGAGGCGCTCGCGTTGGATGCGCGTGCGGAGCTCCGGCTCGTACGACGCCGTCTCCTTCGCCGCGGCGCGGAAGTAGATCGGGAACAGCGCGGGTGTGAAGTACAGCACCTTCAGCCAGCGCGCGTTGAGCTTCGGCGAGAGGTAATGACGCTTGGGGTCTTCGAGATCCGAGCCCAGGCCGGCGTGATGATCGAGATGCCAGCGTGTGAACTGCGACGACGAGATGCCGCTCGGGATGGAGTACAGATAGCCCAGCCAGCGGTAACCGTTCTCAGTCGACTTCTCGAGCACGGCGCGATGCACGACCTCGTGCAGCAGCACCGTGCAGTTGAACACCGCGAACCCGGTCACGAACGCGAACGGCAGCCACTGATACCAGAGCGCGAACCGGACGATGGCGTAGCCGCTCGCGGCGAGCGCGGCAAAGTTCGCGAACGCGATCAGCGCATGCAGCAGCGGCCGCTTGCGATGCAGCTCGCGCAGCGCGTCCGTGGGGATCTCGCGCGCGAGATCGCGCTTGAGGTCACCCGCGTGTTCGGAGTAATAGCTGGCCATGGTGGATCGGTTGTGCTCTCGAGTTTATCCCGCGCGCAGACGCGGGATCTCCGGTGCACTGACGCCGCGCGTGGCTCGTGCCGCGTAGCCGCACCCGAGATCCCGCGTCTGCGCGCGGGATAAACTTCATGATGCTCAAGCGAATCTACACGATCGGCCATTCCACCCGAACGCTGCTGGAATTCGTGGGGCTTCTGCGCGAGCACGACGTCGTGCGTCTGGCCGACATCCGCCGCTTCCCGGGGTCGCGCCGCCATCCCCACTTCTCGAGCGAGGCGCTCGCGCAATCCCTCCCCGGCGCCGGCATCATCTACGAGCACTTCGCCGACCTCGGCGGTCGGAGAAAGCCAATGAAGGGCTCGCCGAACGGAGCGTGGGAAAGCGACCAGTTCCGCGGCTACGCGGACCACATGGGAACGAGCGTATTTCACGACGCCATCGATCGCCTCCTCGATCCACCGCCAACCGGCAACCGACAACCGCTAACCGCCATCATGTGCGCCGAGGCCGTGCCCTGGCGCTGTCACCGCAACCTCACCTCGGACGAGCTCGTGCGTCGCGAGATCGAGGTGATTCACATCCTCGGGCCCGGTTCCTGGCGGCCGCACGAGCTCAACAAAATGGCCCGCCTCGAGCCCGGCCGCGTGATCTACCCGCCCGAACAGGGGCAGATGTTCTAAAATCGCACGCTCAGCCCCATGTCCAATGCAGCGGTTGACGCGCCTGTCGTCACGAGAGACGTCGTGCTCGCGGTCGACGACAACGAGCAGAACCTGCAACTGCTCGAAGAATATCTGTGGGACTGGGGCTACGACGTCGTGCTCGCGCGCGACGGCCGCGAGGCGGTCGAGCTCTATCCCAAACACGATCCGGCGGTGATCGTCCTCGACGTGATGATGCCGAACATGGACGGCTACGAGGCCTGCCGTCTGATCAAGAGCTCGCCGGCCGGACGCACGATTCCGATCCTCATGCTCACCGCGCTCACCGGCGCGGACGACAAGATCCACGCCCTCGAGTCAGGCGCGGACGATTTCCTGAACAAGCCGATCAACCGCGACGAGCTGCGCACGCGCATCCGCTCGCTGATCCGCATCCGCAACCTGCGCAAGGAGCTCGATTCCAGCGAGAACATCATCATGACGCTCACCAGCGCGCTGGAGAGCAAGGACTCGCGGACGGTCGGCCACGTGCATCGTGTCGCTGCGTACGCGGCCCATCTGAGCTCGAAACTGGGCATGTCGCCGGGCGAGCGGGAGATCGTCGTGAAGGGCGCGATGCTGCACGACCTGGGCATGATCGGCGTTCCCGATCATCTGCTCACCACCTTGCCCGCGAACGACGAGGAGCGCGGCCGCGTCGCCGATCACACCCGCATGGGCGCATCGATCCTCGAGCCGCTGGCGACGTTCGCGCAGTTCGTCCCCATCGTGCGCTGGCATCACGAGCGCTTCGACGGTACCGGCTATCCCGACGGACTGAAAGGCGACGCGATTCCGCTCGAGGCGCAGATCGTCGCGATCGCCGACCGCTTCGACGAGATCCATCACGGCAGCACGCTCACCGAGAACGAGACCATGACCCGGCTCATGGACGAGGCGCGCGGCGGCGCGTTCGATCCGGAGCTGGTGCGCTTCTTCACCACCTCGCTGGATGAAGAAACGCCGGCGCCGGCCACGTCGAAGCACATGCGCCCGCGGATGCAGCCGAAAACGCGCCTGCTGTGCGTGCACGACAACGCCATGAACCGCGAGCTGGTCACGGCGACGCTCTCCGGCGCGCACATGGAGCTGCTGCAGGCCACAAACGGGACGGAGGCGCTGGCCATCCTCGACCGGGAAGCCGTCGACGTCGTGCTGCTCGACCTGCTCTCGGACGGCGACGGCATGAGCAGCCTGCGTGCGCTGCGCGCGGACGGGCGATGGGAGTTCCTCCCGGTCGTGGCCATGACCTCGCATCGCAACAACGCCGTCCGGCAGGAAGCGATCGTCGCCGGCGCCGATGACCTGATCAGCTATCCGCTGAACCGCCTCGAGCTGGTGACGCGCATCCAGTCGCTGCTGCGGATCCGCGAATACCACGCGGACCTCGAGCAGACCCAGAACGTCATCTGCGCGCTCGCGCTCGCGCTGGAAGCGAAAGACCGCTACACCCGCGGCCACTCCCAGCGCGTCGGCGACCTCGGGCGCAAGTTCGCGCTGCACGTGGGACTCGACGCCGGCAAGGCGGAGCGCATCCGCGTCGCCGGGCTCCTCCACGACATCGGCAAGATCGCCGTGCCGGAGAAGCTGCTCAACAAGAACGGTCCCCTCACGCGCGACGAGTTCCTGCGCGTCATCGATCATCCGGTCATCGGCGAGGAGATGGTGCGGCCGCTGACCACGCTCACCTCCGTGCTGAAACTGATCCGCCATCACCACGAGCGCTACGACGGCCGCGGATATCCGGACGGGCTGCGCGGCGACGACATCCCGTTCGAGGTGCGCCTGCTGTCGATCGTCGACGCGTACGACGCGCTGACGTCGCACCGCTCCTACCGCCCGGCACCGCTCACGCACAGCGCGGCGGTCGAGACCCTGCGCCAGGAAGCGTCAGCGGGCAAGTGGGACGCGGCGCTCGTCCGCCAGTTCGCGGAGATGCTCGGTGACTCCGCACCGGCGTGGGCCGAGTTCTCGGTGCCCGCGCCCGTATTGCATCTCGCGTGACCGGCCGCTCGCGTGTCATCCCGCGCCCGTATTGCGTCTCGCGTGACCGGCACTCGCGTGTCATCCCGCGCCTCGGCGCGGGATCCCCTCCCCGTGAGCCGCAGGGGATTCCGCGCCAAGGCGCGGAATGACACGAGTTATCGTTCATCGCGTCATCCAACGACCGCGCCTGAATCAGGGGATTCCGCGGAATGACACGAGCTATCGTCGAATCACTCGGAGGGCCTCCTCCACCGGCAGCGCCTGAATCTTCCCTCCCACCGCCGTCGCCTTGAACAGCGAGTTGTAGATCGCCTCCTCGGTTGCCTCGATCACCGCGAGAAACAGTGGCGACAGGTCGTCGTTTTTCAGAAGCGCGCTTCGGTTGGTGGAGAAGGCGATCGCGTAGTCGCCGCTGCCGTTCGTGCCCGCGGCGCCGGTGCGGGCCAGGCCCATCATCGCCCGCGCGCCCATCCGCTTCAGGTTGCGCGCGTCGACCGGCGCATCGGTGGCGATGACGATCATGATCGAGCCGTCCGCGCTCTGCAGCTCGTTGCGGAGATAGTGCTGGCCGAGGGCGCGGCCGACGGGGGCGCCCTCGATGGTGAGGACGCCGCCATAGTTCGACTGCACCAGCACGCCCACCGTCCACCCGCCCAGCTTCGCCGGCACCTTGCGCGACGAGGTCCCGATCCCGCCCTTCCACCCGAAGGCCACCGTCCCCACGCCCGCGCCGACGCTGCCCTCCTCCACCGCCCCGCCCTTCGCGCTGCGCAGCGCGGCGAAGACCTCTTCGCGGCCAACGTGACGGCCGCGGATGTCGTTGAGCTGCCCGTCGTTCGTCTCGCCCACCACGACGTTGATCGAGCGTACGTCCTCGTTGCCGGGCAGCGCGAGCATCCAGTCGATCAGCGCATCGGCGACGCGAGGGACGTTCAGCGTCGACGTGAGCGCGATCGGCGACTCGAGCTCGCCCAGCTCGTCGATCTGCGTGGAGCCCATCAGCTTCCCGAACCCATTGCCGACGAAGACCGCCGAGGGCACTTTCTCGCGAAACAGATTGCCGCCGTGCGGGAGGATGACCGTCACGCCGGTACGCACGTTCTCGCCGCGGATCACCGAGGTGTGTCCGACGCGCACGCCGTCGACGTCGGTGATCGCGTTCAACGTGCCCGTGGGAAGGATGCCCGGCGCGACGCCGGCCTCGCGTGCACGGGGGCGAGCGATCGCGCAAAACGTGAGGAGCAGAGCGGAAACGAGCGCGGCGAGTCGCATGACATCAGTTTGCTACACTCCCCGCCCCCAATGCTGGTCTTCCAGGATCCACTGCGGCAGACCGATCTCCCGCGCGGTTGCGTGGCGACGATCGGCAACTTCGACGGCATGCACGTCGGGCATCAGCAGATCGTGCGCGGCGTCGTCGAGCGCGCCCGCGAGCTGGGACGCCCGTCCGCGGTGATCACCTTTCATCCCCATCCGCTGAGCATCGTCGCGCCGGACCGCGTGCCCCGGCAGATCCTCACCCTGGCCCAGAAAGAAGAACTGCTGCGGGCGATGGACGTCGACGCCATGCTGGTCGTGCCGTTCTCGCACGAGTTCTCGCGCTGGACCGCGGACCGCTTCATCGAAGAGTTCCTCGTCGCCGCGCTGGACGTGAAGGAAGTGCGCATCGGACGCGATTTCTGTTTCGGCGCCGGGCGCGAAGGCAATCTGCAGAAGCTCACCGCCGCCGGCGCGCGCTTCGGCTTCGAGGTCATGGGCGTCGAGGACGTGAAGGTGCGGGGCATGCGCGTCTCCAGCTCGCTGATCCGCGACGCGCTCTCCAAAGGATCCTTACGCACGGTGAACCTGGCCCTCGGCCGCACCTTCTTCGTCGATGGACGCGTGGCCACCGGCCGCCGTCTCGGGCGCAAGATGGGCTTCCCGACGGTCAACGTCGATCCGACGAACGAGCTCTTTCCCGACGGCGGCGTCTTCGTGACCACCTGCCGCTTCGAGAGCTTCGACCGCTCCTTCGAGAGCGTGACCAACATCGGCGTGCGCCCGACGCTTTACGAGAACTACGCGCGCACCATCGAGGCGCACATCCTCGACTTCGACTCGAACGTCTACGGGGACACGGTGCGCCTCTACTTCCACATGCTCCTGCGGCGCGAGCAGCAGTTCCGCTCCGCGCTGGAGCTGACCAACCAGATCCGCCAGGACATCGCCCGCTCGCGCCTCTACTTCCTCAAGCATCCGGAGCGCGATCTCCCCTGAACATGACCGATTTCATCTTCGCGATCGTGGTGCTGGCTGCTTTCTTCTTCGCCGTGGAGGTCGCGGCGTGGTTCAAGACGCTCGACCGGTCGCCGCTTCGGGAGGAGCCCGTCCCGCCGGTCCTGGGCGGCATCATCGGTGTGGCGCTCTTCGCGTACGACAACCCGGTCGTCATCGGCGTGCTGCTGACCCTGGCCGCGATCTACGTGCGCCACACCGGACGCGCGAGCGAGCCCGCGGACGGCATGATCGTCGGCGCGGGCATGGGAGCGATCGCTTCGGTCTTCGCGATCTTCGACGGAACGCCGGCACTGCTGCGATTCCCTTCCGCCACCCTCGCCGGCGCGGTGGCCGGCTACGGCATCACGTTCGGTCTGACGCACGTGCGCCAGAAGCTGCGCCAGCTCGCGGTCGACGCCGTAACTGCGATGCTCGCCGTCGGCGCCGCCGCGCTGCCGCACGCACTCGTTCGCGCGGGCATCGCCGAACGGCAAGTCGCGATGGGCGTCGCCGCGCTCATCCCGCTGCTCATCATCGCCACGGTGTTCAAGCAATGGCCCGCCATCCGCGCCGAGCTCCGTCACGAGGCCGCCCTCGGCGTCATCCTCGACGAAGACGTCCGCCCCACCGCCCACCCGCTGCGCCGCCTCGGCCGCGCGGGATGGCACGACCCCGCCGCGCATCGCGAGTTCGTGCGTATCGCCAACAAGATCGCCCTGCGCAAACGGCAGCAGCGGGGGCGTCCCGAGGAAGTGGCGAGGCTGTATCAGCTCGAGGTGATCAAGCTGCGCATGGAGCTGCAGGAGATGACCCGCATCGACCGCGCCATGCGCATCCAGTCCGAGAGCGAGCAGCAACCGGCGCGGTAGAATGCGCCTCGAATGCGCAGACCCCTCTGCCTCCTGATCCTGGTCCTCCTCTCTGCCCCCGTCTTCGCGCAGGAGAAGCCGCCGAAATTCACGATCATGCCCGGTCCCAAGCCCGGCGGCGGCGAGATCAAGCTGACCGTCGAAGAGGGGGGACAGATCGAAGGCGTCAAGGACGAGTACAGCGTCATGACCGGCGGGGTGACCATCGAGTATCAGGACATCAAGCTCGTCGCCCAGAAGGTCACGCTGAACTTCCGCACCAAGGATGTCGTGGCCGAGGGCAACGTCATCGTCGATCAGGGACCGACGCGCATCACGGCCTCGCAGGCCATGTACAACCTCGACTCGAAGACGGGCACGTTCTTCAACGCCACCGGCACGATGGACCCGTCGATGTACTTCTCCGGCGACCGCATCGAGAAGGTCGACGAGAAGACCTGGAGCCTGACCAACGGCGTGTTCACGTCGTGCGACCTCGATCGCCCGGCCTGGTCGTTTCATGTCGGCCACGCCGACGTGACGATGGACGACTACGCGCGGATGAGGGACATCTCCTTCCGGGCCCGGAACCTGCCCGTGTTCTGGGCGCCGCGTCTGATCTGGCCGACCAAGCGCGATCGCTCGCGCGGCTTCCTCATCCCTCGCGCGCGCTTCACCGACAAGTTCGGCGCTCGCCTGGAGAACGGCTTCTTCATTCCCATCGGCGGCTCAGCCGACGCAACGGTGTTCGCGGACGTCAGCACCGAGCAGTACTTCGGGGGCGGCGTGGACGTGCGCTACGTCCCTACCGAGAACGTGAAGATCGGCGACTTCCGCGCCCGTTTCGTGAACAACGCGCCCGAGGAGCGGATCGAGTGGAAGTACCAGTTCCGGCATGCACAGGAGAACCTGCCCGGAGGCTTTCGCGGCGTGGTCGACATCCAGGACTTCTCGCGCCTGAACTTCTTCCGCGAGTACGACGACGAGGGCGAGATCTTCACGCAGTCGAACATCTACTCGTCCGCGTACCTGACCCGGAACCGGCCGAAGTACTCGCTGAACGTCCTCGCCGACCGTCGAGACTACGAGCTGTTCCAGCCCGATCCGAACACCGGCATCTTCGTCGAGGCCCGGCGCCGCTACGAGCAGTTGCCGTCGCTGCAGTTCCGGATGTACCCCCAGCGCATCGGGCAGACGCCGTTGTACTTCACGCTGGAGTCGTCGTCGTCGCACCTGCGCACGGGGGGCGTCGATCCGCAGGGCACGCGATCCGTCTCGGCGGACTATTACCGTACCGACATCTTCCCAACAGTCTCGATGCGCGTGCGCACGCCGCAGTGGTTCTCCGTCAAGCCGGAGGTTTCGGTGCGGGAGACGGTGTACTCGGCCAGCCAGCAACGCGTCTGCGATGCACCGGCGCCGCCGGTGGAGTGCAGCGTCTGCGAGACGGACCCGAACAACTTCGTCTGCACGCGCCGTGAGCTGCGCGACGACGTGGGAGTGAACCGCTTCTACGCGCAGGGGCAGGTGGAGGTGGTGGGTCCCTCGTTCTCGAAGATCTTCAATCGGGCCGCAGGCGGATTCTCCCGCTTCAAACACGTCATCGAGCCGCGCGTCACGTACGTCTATACGAGCGACGTCGAAAACCAGGACGAGATCGCGAACTTCGATCTCATCGACACGCCATCCCTCCCGATCGTCCGCGACTCGGTCATCTATTCGCTGACCCAGCGCATCATCGGCAAGGAAGCCAAAGAGGGCGGCAATCCCCGCGAGGTCCTGTCCTTCGCATTGCGACAGAGCGTTGCTCTCTCCGATCCCTTTCCCCGTTTCGGACCGGGTCAGGGAGAGCACCAGTTCACGCCCCTCGCGGCCACGCTGCGCTTCAACCCGTATCAGTCCGTGACCTTCGATGCGAACGCGCAGTTCGGCAACATCTCGCATCAGGCGGATTCGCTGAGTCTCTCCGCGAATCTCGTCGGGACGGGGAAGCGCGCCGACAAGTACCTCGGCTTCACGTACTACTCGTCGTTCGACACGCCCGGCTTCGACAACGGCCGCAGCCAGGTCCGGCTCAACGCCGGCTCGTCGATCATCCCCGAGCGCCTCCGCGCGGACGTGCAGCTCAATTTCGACGCCACCGAGGGGGAATTCCTCGAGCAGCGTTACCTCGGGGGGTGGACGGGCTCATGCTATGGTGTCGCGCTCGGATTCCGGCGCTATCGGGTGGGCGGAGTCGGATCGGCGCCGGTCATCAACAGCGTCGAGTTCGCCCTCACCCTGAAGAACGTCGGCACGATCGGAAGCCACTGAGTTGAAATCGCGCGCCGTCCTGTTGATCGTCCTCGTGGCATTCGCCTGCCGCGAGAAATATGACGCCGCGCGCGATGCGGCGCTGAAGGACAACCTCTTTCAGATGCGCAAAGCGATCGAGAACTATCGCGCGGACCACGGAACGTATCCGCCTTCGCTGGACGCACTGGTCCCGAATTACATCCGCAAGATTCCGGCGGATCCGATCACCCGGGAGACGAACTGGCGCGTCACCACCGAGGAAAGCGTGCAGCCGAGCGCGGACTTTACGACGGGGACGGCGGCGGCGGCGTCGGCTGTGGTGGTGGAAGTGCACAGCGCCGCACCGGGCTCCGATCGCGACGGCGTGCCGTACGCGAATTACTGACATGCCGAACGTTTACACGTTCAAGGACTTCGAAGGGAGCAGCCATCGCATCCTGCTCCGCCTGATCCGCAAACACGCACCCCGCGGCGGCACGCTCCTCGACCTCGGCGCCGCCGGAGGCGAGCTCGGATCGGCGATCCGCGATCACTTCGACCGCACCATCGGGTTCGAGTTCAACGTCGACTGCGTGGGCGATCTGTGCGGCCGCTTCGACTCGGTCGTGATCGCGGACCTCGAGCGCGTGCGCGAGCTCCCGAGCAACGTCGACGCGATCGTGCTCGCGGACGTGCTCGAACATCTGCGCAGCCCGGCCAAGGCACTCGCGCTGGTGCGCGAGTCGCTCGCGGACGACGGACACGTATTCATCTCCGTCCCGAACATCGCGAACATCACCGTCCGAATGGGACTGCTCTTCGGCATCTTCGAGTACCGCGACCGCGGCATCCTCGATCACACCCACCTGCGCTTCTACACGATGCGCACGATCAAGCGCGAGGTGGAGCGGGCGGGCTTCCGGATCGAGGAGATCCAGGGCTCGTCCGTGCCAGTACGCCTGATCATCGGCCGCTACACGCCGGACTTTCTCCTCCGCATGGGCGAGAAGGTTCTGTCGTGGATCACGCGCGTGTGGCGGGGACTGTTCGCGTACCAGGTGATTCTCGTCGCGGTGAAGAAGTAAGTGGAGCGGCGGGCTTTAGCCCGCCGGCACCTTTCGGCGGGCTGAAGCCCGCCGCTCCACCAGCACGAGGACGCCGAGCAGCGCCAAGCCGACCCACGGAGTCCACCACCACCCCCGCCCGATCTTTCGTGAGAACACGACTTCGTGCTCGCCCGCCGGTACGACGACGCCCGCGAAGATCATGTCGCTCTTCACCGGTTTCGCCTCGCGGCCGTCGATGGTGATCGCCAGCTCCGGCGTCAGCTTTTCCGAACTGGCCAGGAAGAACGGCCCGGCGGACGTCGTCCGCACGCGCTGCTCGTTCGGCGCGTAGTGCGCGAGCGTCACGCGGGCATTCGCCGCCGGCACCGGCGGTACGTCCGCGACCGCCTCCTGCGCGAAGTCGACCTGAGTGGCGAGGAACTGTTCGTCGGTAAGGTTGCGCGTAAGCGACACGGCCCGGAATCGCGGCAGCTCCGCGAGGTTGCGGAAGATCCGTCCCTCGGGGAGCTCGCGATCGAACATCAGCGGCGTGGTCACGCGGCCGTAGAAGACCGACTGTTTGTTCTCGCCCTGCAGCACGTAGCCGCGCACGTTGTTGGCGCGCACACGCAGCATGACGGTCTCGCCCAATCGCGCGTACGGGCGCAGCGGAACGTAGACCTTGTTCATCACGTTCGCCTCGTCCATCGTGAACGGGCGCGTCCAGACCGGCACGCCGTACTTGAGCAGCGTCACCTCGACCGTGCCGCGGCCGCTCTCGATGTTGACGGGCAGCTCGATCGACCAGAACGGCTCCGCGTCGAGGCGGATCGTGCGCTCGAGCAGCGCGCCCGGCTTCAGCGCGATCGTGCCCGTCTCCTTCACGCCCGGCACGGTGGCCTTGAAGATGTTCCACTTCACGATGTCGATGTACTTGTGCTCGATGAAGTAGCGGATGCCGAGGAGGGCGTTGAGCGGGTCGTCGAAGTTGTACTTCGGACTGAAGAACGTGATCACGGTCGACTGGCCGCTCCACGAGCTGGGATCGATCCGTTGCAGCAGCCTCCGGTACGACGCCTCGGAGCTGAAATGGCTGCGCACGTCCTCGACGCGGATCAGCTCCGAGGAGTTCGGCCAGAGGTAATCCATCATCGGAGCGATGCGGAACGGGGGCGCCTCGCGCTGCAGGAACGCGATCGTGGGCGTCTTCGCGACCCGCGCTTCCTCGTGCGTGAGGTAGGGATGAAAGCGCCCTGCGAAGAGCGCGAGGTCGAAGGCGATGAGGATCGCGATCGCGTCGTAGACGAGCTGCTTGCGCAGACGCGCCGCCGCGGCGAGGTAGGCGATCGGAATGGGGAGCAGCAGCCCCACGCGCGCGAGCGCGGAGTACTTGAAGCCCGGCACCTTCGCCACCAGCGCGGCGATCACGGGCGCGCCGAACATGCACGCGACGAGCAACGCCGCGACGAGCAACCAGAACCACCGCGCGCGTGCGCGGCGGTTGAAGAGCCCAAGGAGGGCGAGCGGGATGGCGAGCAGGCCGAGATAGGTCGTCGCCTCGACGTAGTTGTTCAACACGCCGAGTCGCGAGTCGCCCGTCCAGTTCCTGTAGGCGGGATTGCCCAGCCGGTCGGGCTGGATGAATTGCTGCACGTGCGCGAGCGGATACACCGCGGCGAGCGATGTGGTCTGGCGGATCTCGAGATAGCCGGTTCGCTTGATGAGCTGCACGAACGGGATCAGCGTCGGCAGCGCGATCAACGCCGCGATGAGGACCCCCGCTCCACCATCACGTAAGTTGCGTAGGCGATCACCATCCACGCGCCATACGCGATCGCCGCGGGAAATCCCGAGATGACGTAGCACAGCGCGATCAGTGCGACCACAACCACCGGCGTCCGCCGTCCCGAGAACGTGCGCCGCGCGATCCACAACAACGCCGGAAAGAGCACGGTCGCATTGGTGATCTGCCACAGCCACCGCACCGAGTACACGCCCGCGCCGGCGAAAATCAGCGCCCCGATGGCCGCGCCGCGGCGGCCCAGCCGTTCCTCGCGCAGCCAGAGGTACGCGAACACGAATGACGCGTTGAGCTTGAGAAAGGCCATGGCCGTGTAGAGCCAAGCCAGCGGCACGAGCAGGGGCAGGAACGCGAACGGCGTGAGTGTCGCCGCGGCGGAGGAGCCGAAGCCGGGGACGCCCGAGGCGATGTACGGGTTCCAGTGGAAGGTGCGGGGGTCGGCTTTCGCCAGGGAGAGAAGCGTGAAGTACGCGGTGGGCGGATCGTTCAGGAGCGAGTTCTGGGCGCGGGTCACGTCCAGCGGTCGACCGAGGTTCCACGGGCTGAAGTTGAGGAACACGTCGTTCGGCGACACCACCCGCCCCATGAACAGCACCGGGAAGAAGAAGACGATGTTGTAGATCGCGAGGGCGAGGAGGGCCGTGCGGTGCTTGCGGATGAATCGAGCCAACGCGCTCAGTTTATCCTCTGCGCATCGTGAAGAATCTGATCGTCGCCGCCGACATCGACGCCTCGCTCGACGACCGCGCGCGCGGAGACGCGCGCTTCCGCGTCATCCGCCGCCCCGTGCGCACCGAGGCCGAGCTGGCGGAAATCGTCGGCGATGCGCACGTGCTGGCGACGCGCGCGTACAACAGGGTCACCCGTCGCGTGCTCGATGCGGCGCAGCAGCTCGAGCTGATCGTGCAGGGCACGAGCGGCATCGACAACGTCGACCTCGACGCCGCCCGCGAGCGCGGCATCCGGGTCATCCACATGCCGGGCGTGAACGCGAACGCCGTCGCGGAGCTGGTCATCGGGTTCATCATCTCCATGACCCGCACGGTGCCGTTCTACACACGCACCATGACGCGCGGCGAATGGATCCGCGACGACTGCGCCGACCGCCACGAGCTCCGCCAGTTCCGCCTGGGGATCATCGGCCTGGGCAACGTCGGCTCGCTGGTCGCGAAGTACGCGAGTGTCTTTGGGATGATCGCGCAGGCGTACGACCCTTACGTCGCCGAGGCGCGCGTGGGTTCGCTGGAGGACCTGCTGGCGATGAGCGACATCCTCACGATGCACGTGCCGCTCACGCACGAGACCCGGAAGATGGTCGGCGCCGCGGAGATCGCGAAGATGCGCAAGGGGTCGTATCTGATCAACGCCTCGCGCGGGGAGGTGCTCGATCAGAACGCGGCACTCGCCGCTCTTGCTTCGGATCATCTCTCGGGCGTGGCGCTGGACGTCTTCGATCCCGAGCCGCCGGCGGCCGGCTTTCCCGATGACCCGCGTCTGATCCTCACCCCGCACATCGGCGGCTGCTCGCACGAGGTGAAGTCGACGGTGGGGGGCAAGCTCTTCGAGAAGGTGGTGGAGTTTTACAACCTGTCATCCCGAGCGTAGTCGAGGGATCTGGGGGGCATCCGTCACGTGCATTGAGCCCCACCCGCCAGGTCCCTCCGTGTCATTCCGAGCCGCCGGAGCCGCGCAGCGGCGCAGGACGGTCGAGGAATCCCCGATTCAGGCGCGACCCGTTCGTTCCAGCAGGGGATCCCTCGACCGTCTTCGCGGCTCGGGATGACACATGGGTAGTGAGCCCCGCCCGCCCAGGTCCCTCGACTTCGCTCGGGATGACACAGGCGTCACACGACGCGCAGCCCGTCCCGGAACACCGCCGCGACAAGGTTCACCCCGAAGTGGTAGACGAGGTGGAGATACGAGGGCGCGTCGAGCAGCACGAAATCGGCGCGCTTCCCGACTTCGATCGAGCCCGTCTCGTGCGCGAGGCGCAGCGAGTGCGCGCCGTTGAGCGTTGCCGCGGTGAGCGACTCCTCGACGGTCATCCGCATCTGCAGCGTCGCGAGCTGCACGACGGTCTGCATCGACTCGGTCATCGACGAGCCGGGGTTGCAGTCCGTCGAAAGCGACACGATCGCCCCCTTGTCGATGAGGGCGCGCGCCGGCGCGTAGCGCGGCGACATCAGAAAGAAGCTGGTCGCGGGAAGCAGATTGGCGACAGTGCCCGACGCCGCGAGCGCGTCGACGCCGCGGTCGGAGACGTACATCAGGTGATCGGCCGACGCCGCCCCCAGCGTCGCGGCCAGCGCGGCGCCGTCGGTGTCGGACAGCTCGTCCGCATGCAGACGCGGCACGAGTCCGTGCAGCAGGCCGGCACGCAGCACGGTTTCTCCCTGATCGCGCGTGAACACGCCCTTTTCGACGAAGGCATCGTTGAAGACGGCAAGCTGTTCCTGCGCCACGGCGGGGATGATCTTCTCGACGATCGTCTCCAGGTACGCGTCGTCGTCCTTCGGAAACTCGTGCGCCGCGAGACAGGTCGGCACGAGCCGCACCGGCGAAGTCTCCGACGCCGCGCGAATCGCACGCAACTGCTTGAGCTCGTGCTCGAGCGATAGACCGTACCCGCTCTTCGCCTCGGCCGTGGTCGTGCCGTAGCGCGCCATCGTCGTCGCACGCGCGAGCACGTTCGCCACGAGCTCCTCCTCGGATGCGGCCCGCGTCGCCCGCACCGTCGAGGCGATGCCTCCACCCGAGGCGGCGATGTCCGCGTAGGTCTCCCCCTGCAGCCGCCGGTTGAACTCTGACTCGCGGAAGCCCGCGAACGGGATGTGCGTGTGCGAGTCGACGAATCCCGGGATGGCCGTGGCGCCGCGCGCGTCAAAGTCGTCGTCGATGCGCAACGTGCAATCGGACTCCGGACCGACGTACGCGAAGCGGCCGTCCGCGATCACGATGACGGACTTGTCGCGCACCTCGAGCGCACGCATCGCGGCGCCGCGGGCGGCGGTGGTGCCCGTCGGCGTCGCAATTTGGGAGAGGTTGCGAACGAGCAGCGTCATTTGTTGGCTCAGTTCACCCCGAGCGAAGTCGAGGGGTGAACTGGAGACTCACGAGTTGCGCGCGCGGAAGAGTGAGGTGATCGGCTCCTCGTTCGCCTCTTCCTCGGCGTCGAGGACGATGAGCTGCTGGATCATGTCGATGGTCGTGGTGAGCTTGTTGCGCGCGGCGCGGCGCTCCATGCGCAGGTCGCCGATCGAGCGCTCCAGGTCCGCCACGCGCTGCTGGGCCTGGGACACCAGGCGCTCGGCGAGCAGCTCGGAGTCCTTCACGATCAGCTCCGCTTCCTTGCGCGCGTTCGCCGTCAGCTCCTCGGCCACCCGCTGCGCGGAGAGGAGCGTGTCCTTGAGGATGCGCTCGCGGTTGGTGTGGTCCTCGATGTCCTCGCGGAGCATGGACACGTCGCGCTGCAGGCGGTCGTTCTCACGGAGCAGGCGCTCGATCTCTTCGGCCACGAGGTGCAGGTACGCGCGCACCTCGTCGGGGCTGTAGCCTTTGATGCCACGAGAGAACGTCTGCTTCTGGATCTCGAGCGGGGTCAGGTTCTGCATCGTTCCACCCTCCACACACGGGGTTACCGCGCGCTCAGTATAAGCCTCGCCGCCAGGACGGCCAGCAGGCGGCGCAGAATCCAGATGATCACGACCAGCACCATCGGCGACCAGTCGATGCCCGCCGTGTCGAATCTGCGCAGGAAGCGGCGGATGGGGCGGAGGAACGGGCGGGTCATCCGCTCGAACAGATCGTTGAGCTGTTCGAGGACCCCGTAGAACTGGCGGTGGCGCCAGCGGAACTTCGAGTTGCGGAGGAAGAAGAGGATCCAGGAGAGGATGACCCACGCCAGGATCACCCACTGGAGAATGTCGAGGATCAGGTCGAGGGCCTGGAGGAAAACGAGAAGAAAATCCATCAGCCCCGCGCCCCGAATATGGCTCGGCCGACACGAATGATCGTCGCCCCTTCTTCGATCGCGGCCTCGAAATCGTCGGTCATGCCCATCGACAGCTCCGGCAGACCGAGATCATCGCGCATCTTTTTCAGTTCGCGAAAGTACGCGCGCGAGTCGCCGACGGGCGGAATGGCCATCAGCCCGGTGAGCTGCAACGACGGCATCGCCGCGACCGACTGCACCAGCGACGGCACGTCGTCGATCTCCGCGCCGCTCTTCTGCGTCTCGCGTCCGACGTTCACCTGCACCAGGATCTCCTGGCGCTTCCCCATCGCCTCGGCGGCGCGGGCGATCTTCTCCGCGAGCTCGATCGAGTCCACGGACTGAATGACGTCGAAGAGGCGCACCGCATCCTTCGCTTTGTTCGACTGCAGGTGCCCGATGAGGTGCCACTTCGCTTCGCGCGTGACGGACGGCTTCTTGTCGCGCGCTTCCTGGACCTTGTTCTCGCCGACATGCAACGCGCCCGCGGCGATGGCGTGGTCCACGACTTCCGCGGGGAAGGTTTTGGTCACGGCGACGAGCACGACCTCGTCGCGCCGCCGCGCCGCCGTGTCGCACGCGGCGACGATGCGCCGCTCGACGGCGGTCAGGTTCGCGGCGATCTCCTCAGCCCGCGACACGCCTGCGCTCCAGCGACTTTCCGTCCGCGCGGTCGACGGCCAGATTGGCCAGGCGATCGGCGTCCTTGTTCCCCGCGCGAAGCGTGTGGCGGATCGAGAAGCGGCCGAAGCGCCGCGCCATCGCCTTGGCCCGTGTGTAGAGCGGGATGAGATTCGGGTGGCGCACTTTGTACACGCCGAGCATCTGCTTCACGAGCAGCTCGGAGTCGGACACGATCTCGACTTCGGTCGCCCCCTCGGCGTGCGCGACCTCGAGCGCCTCGAGCAGTCCGGAGTACTCGGCCACGTTGTTGGTGGTGTGGCCGAGGAAGCCGGCCACCTCGATGATCTCGCCGCCGGCGGTGGTCATGTACACGCCGTAGCCGGCCGGCCCGGGATTGCCGCGGGCGGCGCCGTCGATGAAGGCCGTGACTTTCAGGATGTGGGTCTCTCCAGATAGAGGATGCGGTGACAGCCTTCGCAGTGCACGAGCTCACCGCGCTTGAGCTGCTGCGCGACGGCCGGCCGCACGCGGTTCCGGCATGTCGAGCACGTGTCGCCGTTGACGCGCGACACCGCGATCTGCTGCCGTTGACGGTAGATCTTCTGGAACTCGGCCAGCATCCGCGGCGGAACGGTCTTTTCGATCTGGGCCGCCTTGGCCCGGAGCTTCTCCGCCTCCGCGCGCAGGTCGCCGAGGGAGTGCTGCCAGTCGGCGTGGGCGGCGTCGTAGCGCGACTGGAGCTCATCGTGCGCGCCTTTGCGCGCATCGAGTTGCTGCTGGAACCCGTCCGCCTCGGTCATGTTCTTGAGGACCGAGTCCTCGAGCTCTTTGACGTGCTTGCGCGCGGCGTCGATCTCCTTCCACGCCGCGGCGTACTGCTGCTGATTCTTCACCTGCATGAGCTGGCCCTGATATTTCTTGAGCAGCTCCTGCTGATCGGAGAGCTCGCCGTCGACGCGCCGGCGCTCCTTGCCGAGGGTGTCGAGCTGGGCCTGCAGGCTGGTCATCTCGTCATGCGCGGCCTGGTACTCGCGATCGACTACGGCGAAGGATTCGGGTTTCACGCTCATCTGCTTCTCGCGCTCGTTCAGCGCGGACAACACGGTCTGCAACTGCCACAATTTGTCGACGTCGCTCAACAACTCCTCCTGAAACAAAAAAGGCGTTCCGAGGTCGGAACGCCTGTGCTGGTCGGAGGGCCTCCGGCAAGCAGCGGACAGTCAATTTCGAAGTTCTCTCTCAGCATCGTTGCGTTGGTGGGTCCACCAGGATTCGAACCTGGGACCTGCCGGTTATGAGCCGGTAGCTCTAACCGCTGAGCTATGGACCCGGACGGGCGATTCTATCTGAGTTCGACGCGGTCGCCGATCAGAATCTCCCGCCGGGCCTGCAACACGATCGCTGTCGCCGTTCGCGCCTCCGTGGTCAGCACGCCGATCTGGCCGAGAACCACCGGCGGCTGATCGGTACGCAGGCTGGGACGGGAGACGGTGAGGAAGTCGCCGGGCTGGATGGCGTTGTCGCGGCCGAGGTCGATCTGCACGAGATTGCCCTCGACCAGACCCAGCGACCAGTCGCGCGAGTCGACGATGTAGCCGTTGGTCTTCCCGCTCGGCGGATCGCACCACTGCGCGACTTCGGGGACACGCGCGATGGGGATGGGAAGCTGCGGCAGCGGCTTGAGCCGCGCGCCGATGGGGATCTCGCGGCACGACTCGGTGATGATCGCGCGCGAGCGTCCGTCCTCGGTGCAGAGGATGCGGATCTGGCCGATGTAGTCGTAGCGGCGGCCGAGCTCGCGCCCGGTCGCAGGATGCTTGACGTTGTCGCTCGGCAGGACGACGAGATAGGTCTCGCCGGCGACGAGACCGGTGGCGTTGCCGCCGGCGACGTAAACCAGGTCGCCGGTCGTGGCATTCGCGGCGAGGTCGGTGCCGGGGAGGTACTTCACGTCGACGTTCTCGTGCGAGGCGACGTAGTTCGGCATCGGCTCGTTCGGGTCGCCGATGTAGCCGTAGCAGAAGATGTCGGCCTCGGTGCCGAGAGCGATGGGACGGCTCTCGGTGGTCATGCGGGCAGTGGGGATGCCGCCTTCCTGCTCCTGCACGAAAACGTTCGAGTCGTCGCGCGGCGTGACGGTGGAGAGCGCGGTCTCGGTGTCCGAGTCGCCGGTCGCGGTGCCCGCGGCCACGTTCGCGCCGTCGCCTTCGATCAGGAGCACGTCGCCCGGATAAATCCAGTGCGCGTCCTCGATCCAGGTGTTCGACTCCCAGAGCTGCGGCCAGAGATAGGGGCTGTTGAAGTACTGCTGGGCGAGATTCCAGAGTGTGTCGCCCGCCTTGATCTCGTGCGTGCGCGCGCCGGCGGGATAGGTCGCCGGATCGGGAGGATTCCAGGCCGTCCAGTGATCGCCGACGCGATGAAGCTCGCGCGGTGGCTGCGATGTCTGCCGTTGCGCAAATGCGCCGGTCGCAGCAATGACGAGCAGGAGAACGGGAGCCACCCTACGCACACTAACCATTATCCCCTCCTGGGTTGGTTCGGGGAAAAGTTAGCCTAGTGTGGGGTTTACGTCAAACGATGTTGCTGGTTACTGGTTGCTGGTTCCCGGTGGTTTCGGGTTCATGGCTCTCTCGCGTCGAGGTCCGCCCGAGGCAGAAATCACGAGTAACCAGCAACCCAGCAACCAGCAACACCTACCGGAGCGTGAGCGTGCCGTCCGCTTCGGGGACCGAGCCGCCGATCTGATCGCGGTGGTACTGCTCGATCTGCTTGTTGCGCTTGTCGTAGTTCTTGAGGACCTTCTTGACGTACTGGCGCGTCTCCCGGAACGGCGGGATGCCGCGGTAACGCATGACGTTGCCCTCGCCGCCGTTGTACGCGGCCACCATCTTCTTCAGGTCGCCGTCGAAGCGCTTGTCGAGGTAGGCGATGTACTTCACGCCCGCGTCGACGTTCTGCTCGGGGTTGTAGAGGTCGCGCGCACCCATCCAGCGGCCGGTGCGGGGCATGAGCTGCATCAGGCCGCGCGCGCCCACGTGCGACTTCGCCCGCGGCTTGAAGCGCGACTCCTGCTCGATCACGGCCGCGACGAGGGCCGGATCGACGCCGTACTTTTTCGACTTCGCGTAGATCAGATCGCCGTACGGGATCTCCTCGGAGAAAAACTCCGCGCGGATGGCGTCGTTGATGCGGTCCATCTCCTCGAGGAAGACGTCGCGCTTCTTCTGCGGCGCCTCGTTGCTCGCCCACTGTTCCGTGGCGATCCACTTCTGGTCGAAGAGCGACAGCTCGCGCGACACGTAGCGGTCCGGCAGGACCTGCGCGAGCTTGAAGACGGTGTTGCCCGTGATTTTCCCCTGAAGGTTGGCCACGACCTTCTCGTTCTCGCCGCGCAGACGCACGACGCGGACGGCGTCCAGATCCTTCTCGACGAGGAACTGTGTGTTCTCGAGGGTCTCGGCGAGACCACCGATGGAGAGCGCGGTTCCCATGAGGAGCGCGACGGCGCCGCGGCCACCGACAAAGCGGGCCACGCGATGACGCTCGGCCTGTTTGCGAAGGCGGGCGATCCGGACCGAAAGCGACTCCGTGACTGGGGGTTTCCTGGGCATCCGCGCTCCTTATTTATTGTGTGTGAACGCCGCTTAAAACCCCCTAGCGAGGACGGTTATTGCTCGCCGAGGCTGCTTGTACACGCAAGTACTTACGTGACAGTAGGTTACTCGCCGAAAACTTCTGCCGAGAAGCGCTCGATCCGGATGTCCGGAGAACGCCAGGAGTCGGGCGGGAGGCCCGCTTTCACGCACGTCTGGGCGAGAAACGTCTCGCGGTCCCAGCCGTACTCGGTCGCAACCTGCGGCAGGAGCAGTCCAGCCCGGCTGCCGCGGCTGATGATGAGCCCATCGCGTCCGACCTCGATCTCCTCGATGCTGGAGACGCACTCGATCGGGCTCATGACCGAGATCTCGATCTGCAGGCTCGCCAATTCCTCGCGCTGGACGGGATGGAAACGGGGGTCGCGAAACGCGGCGTTGATGGCGTTCGACGCTACGGCGTTGGAGAGCGGCGCCACGGCCTCGATCGACCCGATGCAGCCGCGCAGGTCGCCCCGATTCGTGTGCAGGGTGACGAACGCGCCGCTCGGCCTGCGGAGCACTTCGTCGAGCTGCGACGGGTCGAGCTCGGGACGGCGTCCGTCGAGCACGGCCTCAATCGACCGGCGGGCGATCGAGAGGAGCGTCTGTCGTTGTTGGGGGTCCAGCACGATGGATGAGCATCAGATTGCGGACGTACACGATCAGGCCCGCACTCTGCCCGATGATGAACACGGGGTCCCGGCGGTGAATTGCGTAGATCGCGGTGACGATTCCGCCGCACAGCGAGAGGTACCAGAAGTGGACCGGGATGTAGCTCTTCTTCTTCTTCTCGGAGGCCAGCCACTGCACGATGAAGCGCGAGCCGAAGAGCATCTGCCCGGCCAGGCCGAAGGCGACCCAGAGGTCCCACTTCATACGGCGCTCCGCGCCGCATGGTTGCTGGTTGCTGGTTGCTGGTTTAGGGTCATTTCTCGCGAGACGGTACCGGCTTCACGATGCAGCACGAGCAACCAGCAACCAGTAACCAGCAACATCACCGCGACACCTCATCCTCTCGCACCGAGTAATTCAACATCCTCTTCCCCATCCACCGCACGGCGAAGCAGTCGGCGAGGCCGCGGAAGGCGCGGTTCATGGCGCCATACTTGGACTGGCCGAACTGGCGGGGGCGATGGTTGACGGGCATCTCCACGACTTTGTAGCCGGCGTAGCGGACGAGCGTGGGGAGAAAGCGGTGCATGCCGGTGAAGAGGCGCACGCGATCGATGGCTTCGCGGCGGACGAGCTTCAGCGAGCAGCCGGTGTCGGTGATCTGATCGCCGGTGATCCAGTTGCGGACGCCGTTGCCGATCTTCGACTGCATCTTCCGGCTCCAGGTGTCGGCGCGATTGACGCGCACCCCGATGACCATGTCCGAAGCCGTCGTCTCGAGCCTCTTCATCATGCCTGGGATGTCGGCCGGATCGTTCTGCAGATCCGCGTCGAGCGACACCACGAACCGTCCCTCGGCCGCCCGCCACGCGGCGTCGAGCGCGGCGGTCTGGCCGCTGTTCTTCTCCAGGGCCAGCACGCGCAGCGTCGGATACTCCGCGCGCGCGGCGCGGAGGACTTCGAGGCTGCGGTCCCTCGAGCCATCGTCGACGGCCACGACCTCGTACGTCCACCCTTTCCCATCCAGCGCAGCCGCGATCTCGCGGAGGAGCAGGGGGATGTTTTCTTCCTCGTTGTAAACGGGGAAAACGACGGAGAGGTCGGCGCTCATCTCTTTTTAGTTTATCCCGCGCGCAGACGCGGGATCTCCGGTGCACTTTCGCCGCTTGTGGCTCGTGCCCCACAGGTGCACCCGAGATCCCGCGTCTACGCGCGGGATAAACTCGGCAAAGTCACGCCAAAAATTCGCTCGAAGTTTCTGGTGGTCTCCTCGGCCACGCGCGCGAGATCCACGTCCCAAAGCTTGGCCAGCAGCTCCGCGATTTTGACGACGTAGGCCGGCTCGTTGTCGCGTCCGCGGAAGGGCACGGGGGCGAGGTACGGCGTGTCGGTCTCGATCAGCACCATGTCGTGGGGCAGTGCCTTCGCGACCTCGCGCAGCGCATCGGCGTTGCGGAAGGTGACGATGCCGGAGAACGAGATCAGGAACCCCCGATCGACGAGCTTGCGCGCGACGTCGAGCGATTCCGTGTACGAGTGCAGGATGCCGCGCGCGCCGCTGCGCGTCAGCACGTCCACCATGTCGTCCGTCGACTCGCGGTTGTGCACGATGATCGGCTTCTTCAGCCGTGTGGCCAGATCGATGTGGCGCTCGAACACCTCGCGCTGGGTCGCCCGCTCGGAGTGCATGTAGTGGTAGTCGAGACCGATCTCGCCGATGGCCACGACGCGGTCCTCGGTCGCCAGCCGCGCGATCTCCGCAAACGCTTTCTCATCACAGTCCTTCGCATCGTGCGGATGGAAGCCCACCGCCGCCCACACGTCGTCGTTCTGCTGCGCGATGGTCACCGCCTGCGGCGCGTCCTTCGCGTTGGTGGCCGGGACGACGAAGCCGCGCACGGCGTTCTCGCGCGCCGCGGTGAGGTTCGCCTCCGCGTTCGACATCGTCAGGTGGCAGTGCGAGTCCGTGAAGATCATGCGCGCTCCACCAGCAGCGAGAGACCCATACCGCCGCTGATGCAGAGCGTCGCCAGGCCGAGCTTCTTCTCGCGCGTTTCCAGTGCGTGCAGCAGCGTCGTCGTGATGCGCGCACCCGTGCAGCCGATCGGATGGCCGAGGGAGATCGCACCGCCGTGGACGTTCACCTTCGCGGGATCCATGTGCAGCTCGCGATCGCAGGCGATGACCTGGGACGCGAAGGCCTCATTGAGCTCGATGAGATCGATATCCTCGAGCTTCACGCCAGTCTGTGCGAGCAGCTTCTGCGTCGCGGGGACGGGCCCGATGCCCATGATCTTCGGATCGACACCCGCCTGCGCGTAGCCGGCGATGCGGGCCATCGGTTCCAGGCCGTGCTGTTTCACGGCGTCCTCCGAGGCCACGAGCATACTCGCGGCGCCGTCCGTGATGCCCGACGAGTTGCCCGCGTGCACGCTGCCGTTCTTGCGGAACACCGGCGGGAGCCTGGCCATCGAGCCGAGATCGGCATCGAAGCGCGGATGCTCGTCCTGGGAGACACTGCCCACGGGCACGATCTCGTTCGCGAAACGATTCTCCGCGTACGCGACGCCAGCCTTGCGCTGCGACTCGACGGCGTAGCGATCCTGCTCGTCGCGGGAGATGCCGTAGCGGTCCGCGAGGGTCTCCGCGGTGGAGCCCATCATCTCGTCCGCGAGCGGGCACATGAAACCGTCGCGCACCATCCCGTCGATCACTTCCGTGTTGCCCATGCGGTAGCCCCACCGCGCGCGCGGCAGGAGGTACGGCGTGTTCGACATCGACTCGGTGCCGCCGGCGAGGATGAGGCTCGCGTTGCCGAGGCGGATCTGATCGGCGGCGTTCATGATCGCGCGCAGACCCGAGCCGCAGGCCTGGTTGACGGTGTACGCCGGCGTTTCATGACGCAGCCCGCTGCGAATCGCGACCTGGCGCGCCGCGTTCGGCCCCACGCCGGCCTGCCGCGCGTTGCCGAAGATCACCTCGTCGACCGCGGCCGGATCGACGCCGCTCCGCGCGAGGGTAGCCTTCGCCGCCTCTACCCCGAGGTCGGGGGCGGTGAGCTTCGCCAGTCCGCCGCCGAATTTGCCGATGGGCGTGCGGAGCGCTGCGATCAGATAGATGTTCATGAATCGGGTCTCAAAGTCGCAAAGTCGCAAAGTGTCAGAGCGGTGGCTCCTTTGAGACTTTGAGACTTTGAGACTCTGCGACTCTCCCTTCCAATAGCGAAACCACCATCTCCTCGTACGTCCCCACCGCCGCAAGCAATTCCTGCTTCCCGATCTTCTCGCCCACGCCGTGCGCGTCGAGGATCGAGCCGGGGCCGAACAGGAGCGGCTTGCCGAGGTTCTTGAGCCAGGGCACGTCGGTGTTGAACGAGACGACGGCGGATGGCTGTCCCTCGGGCACGATCATCAACTGCGGGACGTTGCCGCGTGACGCCGTGACGCGTCCGCCGTGCTGCGCCACCAGGTCCTCGAGCCGCCGCTGCACTTCCTCGGGCGTCGTCACGAGGCGGAAGAACACCTCGCACTCCGCTTCGTCGGGGATGATGTTCGGGCGCTGCCCGCCGCGGACCGTGCCGATATTCACGGTGGTCTTGCCGAGGTGGTGGTGCGCGCCCCAGTCGGTGGCGTTGATCTCGGCGATCGCGGCGACCATCTTGTTGATCGCGGACTCGCCGAGGTGCGGATACGCGGAGTGTGCGGCGACGCCTTCGAAGCGGACGTTCGCGTACAGCGCGCCCTTCGAGGCGCTGGCGAACATCGACTCCGTCGGCTCGCCGACGACCACGTACTCCGATCCGAGATCGGCGAAGGCGGTGTTGGCCAGCTTCGCGCCGGCGGAGTCGGTCTCCTCGCCGACGACGAAGAGGAACGCGAAGTCCTCGACGCCGCGCAGCCGGAGACGCTCGCCGGCGGCGAGCATGGCGGCAATGATTCCTTTGGTGTCGCACGCCCCGCGGCCGTAGATGTACTCCTCGTCCTCGGACGATTCGATCCAGGGCGGCACGGTGTCGATGTGGGTGTTGAACACGACGCGGGGGCGGCCGCCGGCGCGGGCGAGGAGGTTGAACCGCGTGGGCGTGACCTCGTGACGCTGCGTGTCGAAGCCGAGGCGGGTGAGCTCGCGCTCGAGGCGCTCGCCGACGGCGAGCTCGTTTTCGGTGGTCGAGGGAACGTCGATCAGCTCCCGGGTCAGGGCGATGGGGTCGAGCATGAAGGGGCGCGATTGTATCGTCACCAAAAGCGAAGAGGGCACCGGCCGCAGCCGGTGCCCTCTTGCGTCCGACGCCTCGGACCCAATTCCTTACTGCGGCGTCAGGATCAGGTACTTGAATGCCTTGTTCGGGCTGCCGGTCGCGACGAACCAGCCATCACCCTGGGAGGCCACGCCGAGCGCGTTACCGTTCGAGACCTCGTCGTAGATCACCACGATGAAGCTGTTCGGTTTGACGGCCGGGTCGTTGATCTGGATCTGTCCCGGGGGCGGGAAAACCGACCAACCGGAGCTGGCGAGGAGGCTGACCGGACCGGCCGGACCCTGCGGACCCTGCGGACCCTGCGGACCCATCGGACCGATCGGACCCTGCGCACCCGTGGCGCCGGCATCGCCCTTGTCGCCCTTCTGACCGTTCTCGCCGCGCTCGCCCTGGGCACCGGCTTCGCCACGGTCGCCCTTATCGCCCTTGTCGCCGGCCGCGCCCTGGAGACCCTGCTCGCCGCGCTCGCCCTTCTCACCCTGCTCTCCGGCCGCGCCCTGGCGACCCTGCTCGCCGCGCTCGCCCTGCTCACCCTTCTCGCCGGCCGCGCCCTGGAGACCCTGCTCGCC
>DATLOL010000100.1:0-13834 GCA_035536275.1 Thermoanaerobaculia bacterium | reverse complement strand
GGCCGAAGCGGCCGCCGCTCCACCTAAATTCATCCTGCGCGCGACCAGCGCCACGACGACGTTCACGCCCACCGCAATCAGCAGCGTCGTCCGATTGCCGAGCCGCTCGAGCAGCACGAACGTCGACAGCAGCGTGCCGGCGACGGCGCCGAGGGTGTTCACGCCGTACAGCAGCGCCACGGCACGGCGGCCGTCGTCCTCCTCGGTTTCCACCGCGCGCGCCGCGGCGGGAAGCGTTCCGCCCATGAGCAGCGTCGCCGGCCCGAGGACGACCATCGCCAGCACGAGTCGCAACAGGGTCGCGCCGATGATGCCGAGTTGCGGCGAGCCGCCGCTAGCGAAGTAGATCTTCGCCGCCAGCGTCAGCAGGAACGGCGACGCCGCGGCCGCCGCGGCGATGTACAGCTCGAGGCGGGCGTAATACTGCAGCGGGCGCTCTTTCGCGTCCGCGCGGCGCCCGAGCAGCGCGCTGCCCAGGCCCAGGCCGAGCATGAAGATCGCCAGGACGGCGCCGGTGGCGTACGTCGACGCGCCGAAGATCAGCCGGAACTGCCGCAGCCAGACCGTCTGATAGATGAGAGCGGAGAAGCCGGAGAAGAAGAGGAGTGTCGCGACCCGGACCGCATCGCGCGTCATTTGCAACGCTCCGCGCTCTCCGCGCGGATGCTCTTCTCCGGACCCACGATCGCGTTCGCCAGAGCCGCAAGATCTTTCGGCGAGGCCGGCGGCGCGTCGATCCATCGCGTCGTCACGACGTCACCGGCCTCGTCGACCGTGAACGTCGAGATGATGCGGTCGCAACAGGTGTTCTCCGGCAGATACGATTCGCGCCACCGTTCCGGCCTCGCCTCCGCGAGCAGCCTTTCGATGTGTGCCAGCTCCTCGCCGGTCATCGTGTAGCGGCAGACCTCGCCGTTCATGCGCCGGACCTCGACCTTGCGGTCGGAATCGACGGCGAAACCGCCGATCCCGCGACCGGTCAGACCGCCCGTGGTGGAGACTTCGATGCGCCAGGGACGCTCGGGTGCCGAACGGAACCCGCTGCACGCGGCGACGATCATCAGCGAAAACAGAATGCGTGAAAGCTTCATCGGAGTCTCCACGTTGTAGAAATCTGCACACAAAATAGCGCGAAAACGGGCTTTTGTTGCGCACTCGAAAGGCGCGTCGTACACTCGATCCACCACACGAATGTCCCGTCCACACGATCGTTTTCCCGCGCCTCTCCTCGGCGACCACGACCGGGAAACAGAATGAAGGAGCAGGCAATGGCCACTGTACCCAACGACAAATTGAAGGCCGCCGAGACTGCGCTCACGCAGATCGAACGCCAGTTCGGCAAGGGCTCGATCATGCGCCTCGGCGCTAAGGAGTTCGCGGCCATCAGCGCGATCTCGACCGGCTCGATCGGCGTCGACGCCGCCCTCGGCGTCGGAGGCGTCCCCCGCGGCCGCATCGTGGAGATCTTCGGACCGGAGTCGTCCGGCAAAACAACCCTCTCGCTGCACATCATCGCCGAGGCCCAGCGGGCCGGCGGGCTGGCGGCGTTCATCGACGCCGAGCACGCGCTCGACGCCGAGTACGCGAAGAAGCTGGGGGTCGACATCGACAATCTCCTCGTCTCCCAGCCGGACTCGGGCGAGCAGGCCCTGGAGATCGCCGAGGTGCTCGTGCGCTCGGGCGCGATCGACGTGATCGTCATCGACTCCGTGGCCGCGCTGGTCCCGCGCGCGGAGCTCGAAGGTGAGATGGGTGATTCTCATGTAGGTTTACAGGCACGATTGATGTCGCAGGCAATGCGTAAATTAACTGCCATTCTTGCGAAGTCGAAAACGTGCATGATTTTCATCAACCAGATCCGCGAGAAGATCGGGGTGATGTTCGGCAACCCCGAGACCACCACCGGCGGCCGCGCGCTCAAGTTCTACTCCTCCGTGCGCCTCGACATCCGCCGCACCAACCAGATCAAGGAAGGCGAGGAAGTGGTCGGCTCGCGGGTCAAGGTGAAGGTGGTCAAGAACAAGGTTGCCGCACCGTTCCGGCACGCGGAGTTCGACGTCGGCTACGGCGAGGGTATCTCCAAGACCGGCGAGCTGCTCGACATCGGTCTGGAGAACAAGATCATCGAGAAGTCCGGCTCCTGGTTCTCCTACGGCGACGTGCGCCTCGGACAGGGACGCGAAAACGCCAAGCTGTTCATCAAGGAGAACGCCGACCTCTCCACGGAGATCGAAGGCAAGGTCCGCCGCATCCTCGGCATCGGCGGCCCGGACCTCCACGTCATCGAAGGCGGCGAGCCCGCGACGCCGGCCAAGCCGGAACGCATGGTTCGCAAGTGACGCGCCGCGGCGCGTCATCCTGAGCGCAGCGAAGGATCTGAATCGTGCGCCTCGATCAGGCGATTCCGCAACGTTACCCCGAGCTCTCGCGCCGCAAGGCGCGGGAGCTCGTTTCGTCTGGACGGGTCTTCGTCAACGACCGTCCCGTGCGCGTGGCCTCCCGCGAGGTGAGCGAGCGCGATCGCATCAAGATCGCCGCGGAGTTGCCGGAGCTGGAGGTCGTGCGGGAAACGCGTGAGTGGGTGGCCGTCAACAAGCGCGCCGGCATCCCGACGCAGCCGACCCGCGACCGCCGCGAGCACTCGCTGGAAGAGATGCTGCGCACGCGGTACGGGACCATCTATCTCGTGCATCGCGTGGACACCTGGACGAGCGGCGTGGTGGTGTTCGCGCGCACCCGCGAGGCAGCGGCCCAGTTGTCCGCACTCTTCGCCGCCCGTTCGGTAAAGAAGCTCTACCTCACTGTCGTCGAAGGCGTCGTCTCGCGGGAGCTGCAGATCGAGTCGCCGGTCGGCGGAAAGGACGCGCACACGATCATTCGCCCGCTGCGCGCGCTCGAAGGCATGACCCTGGTCGAGGCGGAGATCCTCACCGGCCGCACGCACCAGATCCGCGTGCACATGAAGTCGGTCGAGCAGCCGGTCGTCGGCGACCGCCGCTACGGCTCGACCCTGTCCGCGCCGCGCATGCTGCTGCACGCGTGGAAGCTGGAGCACGCCTACTTTGGTGATTCGCTCGTGGCGCCGGTTCCGGCCGATTTTCCCTCGTAACCCGTGGAGCGGCGGCCGCTTCGGCCGCCGGAGATGGATATCGGCGGCGGGGAGCGGCCGCCGCTCCACCAGAACGTGCGATAGGATCGCCCGCTGTATGGAGCAACCGGTCTTTCACGCTACGACAGTCATCTGCGTCCGTCGCGACGGGCAGGTGGCGATGGCCGGCGACGGCCAGGTCACCGTCGGGAACACGGTCATGAAGCACGGCGCCGCGAAAGTGCGCCGCCTCTATCACGACAAGATCCTGGCCGGCTTCGCCGGCTCCGCCGCCGACGCCTTCGCGCTCTTCTCCCGATTCGAGGCCAAGCTGGAGGAGTACCGCGGCAACATGGAGCGCTCGGTGGTCGAGCTGGCCAAGGACTGGCGCATGGACAAATACCTGCGCCAGCTCCAGGCCATGCTCATCGTGGCCAACAACGAGCGCGCCTACCTCGTCTCTGGCACGGGCGATCTCATTCAGCCCGACGACGGCATCCTGGCCATCGGCTCCGGCGGTCCGTTTGCGCTGTCGGCCGCGCGCGCGCTCATCCGGCACACGGACATGAACGCCGTCGACGTGGCCCGCGAGTCGATGCGCATCACCTCGGAAATCTGCATCTACACGAACGACAACATCACGGTGGAAACCCTCTGACATGGTGATCCAGCTCCCCGCAACACTCGATGCACCGCTCGATGCGGAACGCCTGACCCCGAAGGAAATCGTGCGGGAGCTCGACAAGTACATCGTCGGGCAGAACGCGGCCAAGCGCGCGGTGGCCATCGCGCTCCGTAATCGCTGGCGCCGCCAGCAGCTCCCCGCCGAGCTGCGCGACGAGGTGGCGCCGAAGAACATCATCATGATCGGACCGACCGGCGTCGGCAAAACCGAGATCGCCCGCCGCCTGGCGCGCCTCACACGCTCGCCGTTTCTCAAGATCGAGGCCTCGAAGTTCACTGAGGTCGGCTACGTTGGCCGCGACGTCGAGTCGATCGTCCGCGATCTCACCGAGATCGGCGTGAAGCTGGTCAAGGACGAGAAGAACCGCGTGGTTCGCGAGCAGGCGGAGCGCAACGCGCGCGAGCGGATCCTCGACATCCTTCTCCCCGACTCCCGCCCGGTCCGCGCGCGGCCCGCATTCGTCAACACACCCCCCGACGAGGATTCGCCGATCGAGACGCGGGAAAAGCTCGGACGCTGGCTCGATGAAGGGAAGCTCGACGAGCGTGAAGTGGAGCTCGATGTGAAGGATCAGGGATTCCCTTCCTTCGAGATCTTCACGCAGCAGGGCGTCGAGGAGATGGGCGTCAACGTCAAGGACATGATGCCGGGCCTCTTCGGTGGCCGCTCCAAGCGGAAGAAGATGCGCGTCGGCGACGCGAGAGAGATCCTCATTCAGGAAGAGGCGGAGAAGCTCGTCGACCAGCAGAACGTGGCCCGCGAGGCCGTCGAGCGGGTGGAGCAGAGCGGCATCGTCTTCCTCGACGAGATCGACAAGATCGCCGGCCGCCAGAGCGCCAGCGGCGGCCCCGACGTGTCGCGCGAAGGCGTACAGCGCGACCTCCTGCCGATCGTCGAAGGCACGACCGTCAACACGAAGTACGGGATGGTCAAGACGGACCACATCCTTTTCATCGCCGCCGGCGCGTTCCACGTCTCGAAGCCCTCGGACCTCATCCCCGAGCTCCAGGGCCGCTTCCCCATCCGCGTCGAGCTGGAGTCGCTCACCGAGACCGACTTCGAGCGCATCCTCCGCGAGCCGAGAAACGCCCTGACCACGCAATACACCGCCCTCCTCGCAACGGAAGGCGTCACCCTCACCTTCGCCGACGACGCCGTCCACGAGATCGCCCGCTTCGCCGCCGTCGTCAACGACAAGACCGAAAACATCGGCGCCCGCCGCCTGCACACGATCCTCGAACGCCTGCTCGACGAGCTCTCGTTCGACGCGAGCGAGCGCGGAGGGGAGACGGTGGTGATCGATGCCGCGTACGTTGGGCGGGTGTTGGAGGGGGTGGTGAGGGATGAGGATTTGAGTCGCTACGTGCTTTAGGCTTCGAGGCTCAGAGGCTCAAAGGCGCAGAGGAGTACGACGAGGCAGTCGCGGCGTCCGATGCTCCGCACGCGTTGTTCTCCGCGACGGCGGCTGCGTGCTTTAGGCTTCGAGGCTCAAGGCTCACAGGAGTACAATGAACCCGTCCGGCGTCCGATGCTCCGCACGCGTTCTTCTTCGCGGCAGCATCTATGAAGAATTCATTTCGTGCACTCTACGTATGGGAGGCGTCCGTCGACTTGGCGGTGCGTATGATCGCGCTCGGCGATCGATTGGTCGCTCGGAAACGGTTCGCTATCGCTGATCAACTGGTTCGGGCCGCCATCAGCGTGCCGAGCAACATTGCCGAGGGACAAGGAAGGTCGAGCGTCCGCGACCGGCGGCATTACCTGGTTCAGGCACGCGGATCGTTGTATGAACTCGAAACCCATCTCGAGATCATCACGCGTGCAAAGCTCGCGAAAGATACCAGCGGCGTCCGACCACTGATCGGACAAATCAGTGCGGGCCTGTCGCGCCTGATCCAACGCTACGACGAACGCCTCTGAGCCCTTTGAGCCTCTGCGCCTCTGCGCCTATGAGCCTCTGAGCCTCTGAGCCTCTGAGCCTCGACCCCTAGGCCACCGTCTTCTTGAACGCTCGCGCGCTCACCGCGATCAGCACGGTCGAAATCGCCAGCAGCGCGAGAACGGGCTCCCACAGGTCTGCGAACGTTGCGCCGCGGATGACGATGCCGCGGGCGATTTTGATGAAGTGGGTGGCCGGGAGGATGTAGGAGATCAGGCGCAGCGGGAACGGGAGGGAGGCGAGGGGGAAGACGTAGCCGGAGAGGAGCACCGACGGGAGCAGGATGCCCATGGCCTGCTGCATCGCTTCCATCTGCGATCCGGCTCGCGACGAGATCAGCAGGCCGAACGAGAGCAGGGCGAGCAGGTAGACCGACGAGAGGGCAAGCAGCAGGGCGACGCTTCCGTTGAAGGGCACGCGGAAGAGGAAACGCATCAGCAGCAGGACGATGATGAGTGTGCCGTAGGCCAGGCCCATGTACGGAAGGATCTTGCCGAGGACGACGGCGAGCGGCGAGACCGGCGTGACCATCAACTGCTCCAGCGTGCCGCGCTCGCGCTCCTTCACGATCGCGAACGCGGACAGGATCGTTCCCGAGAACGTCAGCAGGATCGCGATCAGGCCGGGGATGAGCAGGTTCGCGCTGCGCATGTCCGGGTTGAACATCATCACCGGGTGCGCTTCCACGATGAGATCGCGGACGCTGTGCGTGAGGATCACGCCGTTCGCCGCGGCCAGCGCCGACGATGCGACCGTCGAATCCGATCCGTCGATCAGCACCAGCACGTGGGCCTGGCGGCCGCCGATGAGATCGCGCGCGTAGTCCGGCGGAATCTCGATTGCCACCTGCGCGTGTCCAGCGACGATCGCCTGTTGCAACTCGACCCGCGAGTGCGCGCGCTGGAGCACCCTCAGATAGTCGGTGGCGCTGAACTGCTCGATCAGGCGGCGGCTCTCCTGGGTCTGGCTCTGGTCGAACACGATCGTGGGGATGTTCTTCGCGTTCATGTCGATGACGCCGAACAGAATCAGCTCGAATACCGGCACCGCGAGCGCGAACATCATCGTGATGCGGTCGCGCATCATCTGCGTCAGCTCCTTGCGGAACACCGCCGTGAATCCGTGCATCACGAGCGCACCTCCGTGAGCCGCACGAACACGTCTTCCAGCGTCGGTGCGATGTCGCGCACCGCGACCGAGGAGATGCCGAACGCCTCGAGGTCCTCGTCGATCTTCTGATTGGACACGTTCTCCTGCACCAGCAGATGCAGCGACGTGCCGAAGATCGTCGACGCGTGCACGTACGGCAGCGTGCGCGCGGACGTCATCAGCGACGCCACGCCTTCACGGCACTCCACCTCCACGCGCCGCATCCCTTTCGGTGTGACATCCGGCAGCTTCTTCAGTTCCTCAGGGTGGCCGTTCACGATGAGCCGCGAGAGATAGAGGTAGGCGACCGTTCCGCAGCGCTCGGCCTCGTCCATGTAGTGCGTCGTCACGAACATCGTCACGCCTTCGCCGGCGAGGCCGAACAGCAGGTCCCACAGCTCGCGCCGCGCGACCGGATCGATGCCCGCGGTTGGCTCGTCGAGGAACAGCACGCGCGGGCGGTGCATCAGCGCCGCGGCGAGCGCGAGTCGCTGCTTCCAGCCGCCGGACAGCGCGCCGGCCAGTCGCGAGCGGTACGGCTCGATGTGCGTCAGCTCGATCGCCCACTCCTTGCGCTCGATCCGCTCCGCGCCTTTCAGTCCATAGATCGAGCTGAAGAAGTCGAGGTTCTCGTCGACGGTGAGATCGCGATACAGCGAGAACGCCTGGGACACGTACCCGATGCGCTGGCGCACGGCCTCGCCCTGCGTGCGCACATCCGCGTCGTCGACCGTGGCGTCGCCGCCGGTCGGCTGCAGCAGGCCGCAGAGGATGCGGATCAGCGTCGACTTGCCGGAGCCGTTCGGGCCGAGGAGGCCGAAGATCTCGCCGCGCGGCACCTGGAGCGTGACGTCGTTCAGCGCCTGAACGGTGCCGAAGTGCTTCGACACATGGCGCACGTCGATGCCGACCGAAGCGCTCACTCGGCGCGCCCTTCCACGCCGAAATCGACCTCGGCCGCCATGCCCGGCTTGAGTCGCTTGTCGGGATTCACGACGACCTTCACGCCGTACACCTGACTGGCGCGTTGCGCGCGCGTCTGCACGTTGCGCGGCGTGTACTCGCCGAGGACGGGAACGGTCGCGACGCGCCCGGGAAACCACACGTCGGGCCACGTGTCGACGCGCACGCGCACGGGCATGTTCGCATGCACCAGCGCGAGGAGCGTTTCGGGGACGTACACGCGCACCCACACTTCGCGCGGCTCGATGATCTCGGCGACGGTCTGATTCGGCGCGACGATGTCGCCGGGCCGCAGCTCGAATGACTGGACTGTGCCGTTGACCGTCGAGCGCACCACCGTCTCGTCGCGCTGCTTCATCAGCGAGTCGAGGTGCCGGCGCTCCTGTTCAACCGCGGCGCGCGCGGCGGCGATGTCTTCCTGTCGCGTTCCCTCGCGCAGCGCGCGGAGGTCTTCCGCCGACGCTTTCGCGTTCGTCGACGCGTCGTCGGCGAGTTGTTTCGCCACGATGCCGGATGCGTACAGCGAGTGGATGCGGCGCCGTTCGCGCTCGTCGTTCGCGGCGATCGCCGCCGCCTTGCGGATCTCTTCGTCGCGCGGGCCAGCCAGGGTCTTCGCGAGCTGCGCATTCGCGGTTGCGATCGCGGCCTGCTGCTCGGCGATCTGGCGATCGATCGTGTCCGTCTCGAGTGTCACCAGCGTCTGGCCGGAGACGACCTCGTGTCCCTCATCGACGTGAACGCGGACCACTCGGCCGCCGACCAGGGACCCGACGTTCACCGTCCGCGCCTCCAGCGTTCCGCCGAGGACGAGCGGCTTCGGTTTTCGCTGCTCGCGCGTGTACAGCAGCACCGCCGTCGCTGCGGCCAGCACGACCAGCGCGAGGATGACTTTCTTCACCACGGGTACCTCCGAGAACGCCCTCGGACCAGAGGGCGATGAGCGCGTCGACGTAGTCGTCGAGCGGATAAGCCGGCGTGACGCCGAGGATCTGATGGAAGAAGACGTAGGCCTGCAACTGACCGAGAAAAAGGAGGGCCAGCGCCCGCGGATCGGCGCGGCGGATCGTGCCCGCCTTCATGGCCCTGGTGAAGTAGTCGCCGAGGAGGCGGATGACCCGGCGCGGCGGCACTTCCTCGTCGTGCGGATCGAACGGTACGACCAGCGTCGTGGCGTGCATCTGCACGGCGATCGCCGAGCGGATGATGTCGGTGAGGAAGGGAACCAGGCGTTTCGCGAAGTCAGCCAGCACGACCCGGGGGTCGGACTTCGGGTCGAGCTTCGTCAGGGCCAGGGCGAAGTCGGGAACCGCGATCGCGCGCGTGGACATGGCGGCGCTGAAGAGGGCCTGCTTGGAGTCGAAGTGTCTGAGGATCGCCGCAGGAGTGACGTCGAGGGTCCTGGCGATATCGGCCAGCGTCGTCGCCGCGAACCCCCGGGCCTGGAACGCGGTCCGGGAGGCATCGAGGATCTGCGTGCGCGTGATGCGCGGGGGACGGGCCATAGTTAGTGAACGTAGGTTCACTAATGGGGTTTGTCAATGGGTGTTTACTAATTCGTGCCCCTCACCCTGGCCCTCTCCCCGCGAGCGGGGAGAGGGGACTGGGAGAGCGATTAGAACGAGAGCTTCGCCGCGAGCTGCATGATCCGCTGCCCGGTCACGGCCGACGGCGCCAGGTAGGCGGCGTTGACGGTCATCACATTCGTCGTGGCGTTGTAGGCGTAGACCGTGCGGTTCACGTTGCTCACGTTGTTGCGGTCCAGCAGGTTGAAGACCTCGGCGATGAGCTGCAGCCGAGTGCCGCCGAAGGCGATGTCCTTGCTGATGCGCGGATCGAGCGTGAACTGGGACGGCAACTGCACCGAGTTGCGGCGGTAGCCGGGCGCGATGTCGTTGGCGGCGTTGCCGTCGTTGTTCAGGTCACCCGTCACCACCGGCGTGAAGTACTGGCCGCTCTGGTAGCTGGCGATGGCGCTCAGCGTCCATCCCGAGGCGAGACTGCGCAGCCAGGCGGTGTCGACGCCCTGCGCGTACGCGTCGAGCGACCACACGCCGCTCATCACCACGCGATGGCGCACGTCGTTGTCGCCGAACGCCCAATCGGTGCCCAGGTCGCCGGAGTCGGAGACGAACTTCGCGTCGTCCGTGCCCGGCACGACCGCGGTGGCGTCGGGCTTGTCGTCCTTGACCTTGGAGTACGTGTAGGCCACGCGGGTCTGCCAGTTGTTCGCGAAGCGCTTCTGCAGATCGAGGGTGACGCCGTCGTAGCGCGAGCGCGCGCTGCTCTGAAACTCGATGATGCGCGAGAAGTTCGCGAACGGGCGTCCGTTGTAGCGCTTGACCGTCGTCGGGCCGATGCCCGGCACGCCGACCGTGTGCGCGACCGGTTCGGAGATGTTGATGTCGGCCGAGCGGGTGAGGTCTTCGCCCTTCACGTATTGATAGGTGAGGCCGATGAGGAAGTCGTTGGTGATCGCGCGCTCGACTCCGAGACTGCCCTGGTGGACCTGCGGATTCTCGTAATCCTTGTCGAAGGCGAAGATGGTCGGCTTCGCGGAGGTGCCGCCGGTGGGAATCGACGTGAACGCGTTCGGATAGGTCGGCATCGCCGTGCCGGTGAAGGTCAGCGTCTGCACGTTGATGCCGTTGTTCGAGTGCGCGGTGCCGATCATGATCGCCGGCGTGCGGCCGTAGAAGATGCCGTAGCCGGCGCGAAGGACGGTGCGGCCGTCGGGGCCGGGCGTCCACGCGATGCCGAGGCGCGGGCCGAAGTTGTTCGTGTCCTCGGGGATGTTCGACGTGTCGATGCCCGCCGCCGCGAGCTGCGCGTCCGTGTTCAGGACCTCCGGCTGCGCGATCGACTGCAGGTCGTAGCGCAGGCCCGCGGTGAGCGTCACCGTGGGCATCACCTTCCATTCGTCCTGCACGAACAGGCCGTACTCGGTGATGTCGGGGTTCGTCGTCGCTCCGGTCGTGCCGGCACCCGCAAAGGCCTGAAGGAAGCGCGCCGGCCGGCGCTGGTTGAATTCGGCGAGGGTGTTGAAGCGATACGTGCCCGCGAAGTTGCCGGGGAAGTAATTGAGGATGTCGTCGCGGCTGACGTCGAAGCCGCCCTTGAGCGTGTGTGTGTTGAAGAGATACGTCGCCGTGTCGGCGAGCTGCCAGCGCTTGATGGTCGTCTCGCGCGGGCTGAACGTGTTCTGTCCGAGGCGCACCACCAGGTTCGCGTCGTGGAAGACTTCGACCTCGGGACCGGAGAAGTTGGCCTGGCCCGGCTCGCGGTCTTTCGCCCACTGCACGCGCACCTCGTTGAAGAGGCCCGTGCCGATCGCCGCGGACAGCACACCCGAGATCGTGTCCGTGTTCACCAGCGAGTTGCCGGTGTGCTCGACGGAGTTCTGCAGGTTCGCGTTCTCGAAGTTGACGCCCACGAACTCCTGGCGGTTGTAGCGCATCGAAAGGTGCGCGTTCGGCCAGAGCTCGTGATCGGTCTTGACGAGGTAGACGTCCTGATCCTGGCGGCGGATGTAATCGCCGGACCGCGTGAGCAGCTCGTCGTAGCCCGCCTGATCCTCGGGCGTGCGGATGGTCACCGCGCGCGTGCCGCCGAGCACGACCGGATTGGGGATCTCGTTGCGCTGCGCGTCGTAGTTGACGAAGAAGAAGTGGCGGTCGCGCACGATCGGGCCGCCGACGCTCCCGCCGTACTGGTCGAAGTGGTACGGGCTCTTGGCGCGGCCGTTGATCTCGTTGATGTAGTCGTTCGAGTTGTAGCGCTTGTCGCGGAGGAAGTAGAAGAGCGTGCCGTCGAAATTGTTCGTGCCGGACTTGGTGACGACGTTGATCACCGCGCCGCCGGCGCGCCCGTATTCGGCGGAGTAGGCGTTCGAGTTGACCTGGAACTCCTTCACCGCGTCCTGCGAGAACTGGTACGGCGCGCGGCCCGAACCGGTGCGGCCGAGAGCCTGGCCGAAGAACGTGTTGTCGTTGTTCGCGCCGTCGATGACGAGCGAGTTGAGCGTGCCGCGCTGGCCGGCGAAGCTGATGTCGCCCGTGCGCACGTCCTTCACCACGCCGGGCGTGGTGAGCACGAAGTCGATGAAGTTGCGCCCGTTCGTCGGCAGGTTCTCGATCGCCACTTCATTCACGACCGAGCTGACCTGCGTGCGCTCGCTCTCGATGAGCGGCGCCGCCGCGGTGACGGTGATCGTCTCGGCCACGCCAGCCTTGAGTGAAAGCGACATCGCGACGTCGGTGCCGATGTTGACCACCACCTTGTCGCGGCGGATGGGCTGGAAGCCCTCCAGCGACGCCTCGACGGCGTACGTCGCCGGCGGCAGCGGCAGCGAGTACGCGCCGGCGCTGTTCGTCACCGCGGTGCGCGACGTGCCGGTGGCGCTGTTGGTCGCCGTCACCGTTACGCCCGGCAGTGCGCCGCCGGTGTCGTCGGTGATGGTGCCGGAGATCGATCCGGTGCTGCTCTGCGCGAACAGGGACCACGGGAGAAGAAGACAAAAGAAAAGCAGGGAGAGAGTTCGGCGAACGCTCACGGGAGCCCCCTTCACGATTTCGTTGCGAGTGAACCTGGACTGGACGATGTGCCGTCAGAATATCATCCGGCCATGGCCATCGCGAGTGTGAACCCTGCCACCGGCGAGACGATCGCCACATTCGAGGCGCTGAGCAGCGACGATCTCTCGAGGCGCCTGGAACGGAGCGTCGCCGCATTCGCGACCAACCGCGCGCGCACGTTCGCGGAGCGCGCGCAACGGATGTCGCGCGCGGCGCAGATCCTCGAGGAACGCGCGCCGCAGTACGCGCGCACGATCACGCTGGAGATGGGCAAGCCGATCACCGCGGCCGTGGCCGAGGTGAAGAAGTGCGCGATGGTGTGCCGTCACTACGCGGAGCACGCGAAGGGCTACCTCACGCCGGAGCACATCAGGACCGACGCGAGCCAAAGCTACATCCGCTTCGATCCCCTCGGCGCGATCCTCGCCGTGATGCCGTGGAACTTCCCGTTCTGGCAGGTCTTCCGTTTCGCGGCGCCCGCGCTGATGGCGGGAAACGTCGGGCTGCTCAAGCACGCCTCGAACGTGCCCCAGTCGGCGCTGGCGATCGAGGACATCCTGCGCGAGGCAGGCTTCGTCGACGGCGAGTTTCAGACGTTGCTCATCGGCGCAGAGCAGGTCGGGGCGCTGCTCGACGACGAGCGGGTGAAGGCGGCGACACTCACCGGCAGCGAGCCGGCCGGCGCGAGCGTCGCCTCCGGCGCGGCGAGGCGCATCAAGAAGAGCGTCCTGGAGCTCGGCGGGAGCGATCCGTTCATCGTCATGCCCTCGGCGGATCTCGACGCGGCGGTGAAGACGGGCATCAAGGCGCGCATCGTCAACAACGGACAGTCGTGCATCGCGGCGAAACGGTTCATCGTGCACGACTCGATCGCGGACGAGTTCCAGCGCCGCTTCGTCGAGGGGATGGAGGCGCTGCGCGTCGGCGACCCGCTCGAAGAGACGACCGACGTCGGTCCGATGGCGATGCCGCAGATCGTCGACGACCTCGAGCAGCAGGTCACGGCCAGCGTGGCCGCAGGTGCGACGCTGCTGACCGGCGGCAGGCGTCTGCGCGATCGCGGCAACTTCTACGCGCCGACCGTCCTCGCCGACATCCCGCACGGCGCACCGGCGTACGCCGAGGAAACATTCGGGCCCGTGGCGTCGCTGTTCCGCGCGCGCGACGCCGCGGACGCGGTGCGGCTCGCGAACTCGACGCCGTTCGGCCTCGGCGCGAGCGTGTGGACGGCCGATCGCGACGAAGCGGAGCTCTTCATCGCCGGCGTGGAGTCCGGTCAGGTGTTCGTGAACGCGATGGTGGCCAGCGATCCGCGACTGCCGTTCGGCGGCGTGAAGCACTCCGGCTTCGGCCGCGAGCTCGGCGAATACGGCATCCGCGAGTTCGTGAACATCAAGACCGTGTGGGTGGCCTGACCGACCGGGAGGCCTCCGGGCCGG
>DATLOL010000099.1:0-2267 GCA_035536275.1 Thermoanaerobaculia bacterium | reverse complement strand
CGGCGGATGAGCTCCTCGCTCTTTCCACTGAACATCGAGCCGACGATCACCTCGAGACCCGCGTGGGCCCGGGCGTTCTTCGGCGGCAGCTAACGGCCCGGAGCGGCCTCCGCCTTCGCGGTCGGCTGCTCCGCCTGCTTGGTCCCGTACCGCTTGTTGAAGCGATCGACGCGACCCTGGATGTCCAGGATGTGCTGCTTGCCCGTGAAGAACGGGTGGCACTTCGCGCAGACCTCGACGTGAAGCTCGGGCTTCACCGATCCGGTCATGAACGAGTTGCCGCACGCGCAGATGACCTTCGCGTCGACGTATTTCGGGTGGATCTTTTCCTTCATCGGGTCCTTCTCTCTATGCCGCCGGGATGACGTTGACTTTGCGTCGGTCGTCGCGCGCCGGGGTGTACTTCACCTCACCGGCGACGAGCGCGAACAGCGTGTGGTCTTTGCCGACGCCGACGTTCTGACCGGGGAGAAGGCGCGTGCCGCGCTGACGCACGAGCACGGTCCCCGCCTCGACCTGCGAGCCGGCGAATTCCTTCACGCCGAGCCGCTGGCCGGCGGAGTCGCGACCGTTCCGAGTTGAGCCTGCGCCCTTTTTGTGTGCCATTTCTTAAGCCTCGATCTTCGTGATGCGGAGCGTCGTCTCCGACTGGCGATGGCCGCGACCGCGGCGCTGGCGGGTCTTGTTCTTGTACCGGAGGACCTGGATCTTCGGGCCCTTGCCGTGCGCCACGATCTCCGCGGTGACCTTGGCGCCGCCGAGCGCCGGCTTACCGGCCTTCACGTCGTCGCCGTCGGCGATGACCAGGATGTCGCCGAGCGTGACGGTCTCACCGACCTTGCCGGTGAGGCTGTCGACGCTGACGAGGGCTCCCTCTTCGACGCGGTACTGCTTACCGCCGCTGCGAACGATGGCGTACATAAAAACTCGGACCATCCGGACAGAAAAAGTCGTCGCGCGCCTGCGCGACGTTAAGAAAAGTATACCGGACGGCCGGGTCGGCCCGACCGTCCGGTAGGGAGCGACTAGGCCTGCGCGCGCCGCGCGAGGGAGGCCCGCGTGCCCAGCATGCGCACGAGGTACGTCACGATCCCCAGAAGTGCCGCGAGACCCATGATCGGCGCAACGAACGCGACGGGATGCGTGAACGCCGGCTTTCCCTCGCCCGAGCCGATGATGATCAGCACAGCGATGAAGGCCGCGGTGCCCACGTTGAGGCCCCAGAAGATCACGTCGTCGGCCCACGGCCAAGCGCGGGGAAGAACGGGAAGCTTGCTCAGGGTGGTCGTCCCGCGGTCCCCCGAGGTGACGACGAGGATGGCGCCGAACAAAGCGTTCGTCATGACGCCCACGAAGAACGCGTGATCGAGCGCGTGAAGTAGCCCGATCGAGACGAGGCTGAAGTCCCCCTGAGCGGCGATGAACTGCTGCACGAGGATCGCTTGAAGGATGACGGCCAGGACCAGGAACGGGACGACGATCGCGATGTGCCGCATGCCCGTCGGCGCCATCCACGGCGCCGCGAGCGCGGCGCGCCCGATGCGGTATGCCGCGATCACGATCCCCGCCAGAGTGAGGAGCGTCGCAAGCCCTGGCAGCGCCTGCGCAGCGGCGGCCGGCAACGACGTGCTGAGCAGTAGGCTCGCCGAAAGCACGAGGCCCCCGACGAATAGCAGGTAGACCTGGACGAGGCCGAGCGTGGGGCGACCGCTGCCGCCGATCAGCTGCCACTCCGCGAATCCGGCGGCGACGAGCACGAGGTATCCACCGGTCTGAGCGGACGCGTGCGCGCCGACGAGATCGGTCCCGGTCGGAAGCGCGTTGCCCGTGGCGAGCAGAACTTGGACGATGACCCCGAGCGTCGATCCGATAACGAGTGTCGTCAGGCCAAGAAGGACCGATAGCTTCGGGATGTCGAGACGACCGACCCCACCATCAGCCGCGACGCGCGTGTACACGAACCACCACCAGTACACGATGATCGCGAGCTGCGCGAGACCGAACACGCCACGAAGGATGAACACGCCGGACCAGAAAGACATCACGTACGCGGCCGTACCCAGCCCGCTCAGGAGGATCGCCGCGGTCAGGTCTTCGTTCCTGCGGGCGAACATCCAGATCGCGATGCCGAAGACACCCATCGTGATCCAGCCCAGCGTGCCCGAATGGAGATGCGTGAGCAGCGTGTCGCGATCGAGAGCGCCGAAGACCTGGATCGCGTTCGCGAGACCGAGAAGGACCGTGAGCGTGAAGATGATGAGGGCGTA
>DATLOL010000098.1:0-13437 GCA_035536275.1 Thermoanaerobaculia bacterium | reverse complement strand
CCCCCCCCCTCCACTCGTCGGCTTGCGACAGCCCCTCGAGCTTCCTCGCCGGCAGGTCGTTCTTGAAAAAGATCGCGCGCGGCGCGAGCTCGTGCTGCAGCGTCTCGACGATCAGCGGCTTGAAGTGCTCCGCGCCGCGGTTCGCGATCTCGACGACCAGCACGTCGTTGTAGCGGTCGACGACGATGCTCGAGAGCTCGTCGCCTTCGGCGTGCACGAGGCGCGCCGCGTTCGTGCCTTCGTCGAAGATCGCCTTGCGCCGCGCGATGGCCTCGCGCAGTCTTCCGGCGATCAGCTCCGGCGTCACGGATTCGTCCCCGAAGGTGAGTGCGCGCAGGCGAATCTGCGACGATCGCGAGTAGAAGCCGCTGGCGATGCGTGCGCCTTCCGCGTCGACGAGATCGCCGATCGGCGCGTCTTCCGGGCCGCGCTCGGTCTGAATGGCACCGGCGAAGATCCACAGATGCCGGTTCGCGACGACGCGTTCTTTTCCGCGTTTCAGCGTGAGTGTCCTGTTCATCGTTATAATCCCCCTCCCATGTCCGGACCGCGCACGAAGCAGTTCCACACGCATTGCCAGGAGGAGGTCTACCGTCAGGTCAAGACCTACCTCGACGAGCTCGTGGAAGAACACTTCGACGACGCCGATCACTGCGACTTCTACCTCAAGTACGGCTCGACCGTGCTGGAGATCTCGATCGACCCGTACGAGGAAGACGATGCCGTCATCGAGATCCTCGCCTTCTGCGTACAGGGCGTGGAGCAGACGTTCGAGCTGATGAACGAGCTGTTGCGCCTGAACGCGGAGGTCCCCCTGGGCGCGTTCAGCATGGTCGACCGCGACATCTTCTACTCGCACTCGTTCCTCGGGCGGCGCCTGCGTCCCGAGCAGCTCATCGCCTCGCTCGACAGCGTGGCCAGCATCTCGGACCTGTACGACGAGCGCCTGGTGGCGCGGTACGGCGGAGAGACGGCCCTGGAGCGCCTGCGCAGCGCGAAACGGCACCGCTCGGTTGCCGTCGGCGCCCAGAACAATTGACGGCATACCCATTGCTCTTTTAGCCGTTGATGAAGTTCCGAAAAGCACTACCCGCAGCGTTCCTGGTGTTGCTCGCGGCGACCGGCTGCACCGGCGGCAGCGAGTCGAAAGCGGCTGACGAAAAGACCGCGCAGGCTGCCGAGGCCGCCGAGGCACGGGCGCAGGTGGATGCGTCGGGCGCGATCACGAACATCAATCCCGCCATCCCGCTGTACGAGGGCGCGCGGTACCGCGACGACCTCACCCGCCGCGACGAAGTGATGATCCGCAACCGCTTCGGCAGCGACGCGAAGGTCTACACCCTCGCCACCGACGACTCGTATCCGCAGGTCTACCACTACTACACGACCTACCTCGCCCAGTTCCGCGCGTTCCCGTCCCAGGAGACGTATCCGTCCGAGAACGAGGAGTGGCGCAAGTTCGAGGTGTCGCTGAATCAGGTCATGCAGGACTCGTTCATCCCCGGCGAGTCGCTGGACCCGAACGGCCAGCAGGTCCTGCTGCAGATCGCGGAGACGGAGTCGGAGCCGAAGACGGTGATCCGGTACATCGTGACGCCGCGGCCGGTGGCGGCGCCGCCCGCGCCGGTGGCCACGGCCGCAGCGAATGGTGTGCCGGCCGCGCCTGTGGCACGATGACGGCGTGTTCCGCCGCATCCTGATCCCCACCGACTTTTCCACCGCATCGGAGTGGGTGTTCGACGACGCCGTGCGCATCGCCGGCGTGAGCGGCGCGGAGCTGGTGATCGTGCACGTGCGGATGACCCACCGATCCAATCCCGAGGAGCTGCGGTTCCCCGCGGATTCTTCGCTGTACGAGTATGCCGAGCAGCAGGAGCTGGACCGGTTGCGCGACCGCGTGCGCCGCGTGAACGCCTCCCTCGCCACGCGCCTGATCGTGCGGCAGGCGCCCGATCCCGGAAAGCAGATCGCCGAGGTGGCCCGCGAGGAGCATGCGGACCTGATCGTCATCGCCACGCATGCGCGCCATCACGTGGCGCATCTCTTCGTCGGCTCGACCACCGTGTCCGTGCTCGACTCGCCGCCCTGCCCCGTCCTGGCGATCCGTTACGGCATCCGCAAACGCGCGGGGCTGCGGCGACTCGTCGTGCCCGTGCATCTCGACCAGAAGTCGCACGCGGCGCTCGATCTGGCGGCGCGCATCGGCGACGACGTACACCTGATCGTCGTCTGCGACGAGGACGACACCGCGCGCGCCGAGGCGCTGCTCCGCGAGCTGGCGGCACCGCTGCGCGATCCGCGGACGGCCGTGCTGCAGGGCAGCGACGCGGACAAAGAGATCATCCGCTACGCGAACAGCAACGACGCCGACGCGGTCGTGCTCAACGCGGCGCGCCAGAGCGAGGGAAAGCTGGACATCGTCCGCCACGCGACGGTGCCGGTGCTGATCGTTCCGTAAACGACCTCCTGTCATCCCGAGCGTGAGTCGAGGGACCTGGGGGTCGGGGGGTGCCATGCTTGTGCCGTGCTCCACCCGCCCAGGTCCCTCGACTTCGCTCGGGATGACAGCCGAGTTCAGCGCTACGTCATCGCGCGCACGAAGTCCGACACCGAATCGAACCGCTCGTCCGGCTTCTTCGACAGGGCGCGTGCGATCGCCGCGTCCACGTGCACCGGCACCGATGGCACGCGCTCGCGGATCGGGATCATCGGGCGGTCGGTGTGTCCGCGCACGACGGCGGCGAGATCGGTCGCGTGTCCCAGCGGGTGCATGCCCGCCAGCAGCTCCCAGGCGATGATGCCGAGGCTGTACTGGTCCGACCGCGCGTCCGCCAGGTGTCCGCTCAGGACCTCGGGCGCCATGTACATCAGCGTCCCCACCACGCCGGCGCTGTGTCCGGACTGCACGAGGGTCTGCTCGTCCTCGCCGATCGGTCCGGACATCTTCGCCAGTCCGAAGTCGAGGACGCGCACGTGCGGGGACTCGGGACACAGCATGATGTTCTCGGGCTTGAGATCGCGATGGACGATGCCCGCGCGATGGGCGGTGTCGATCGCGTCGCCGATCGGACGGAGGATCGGCAGCGCATTCTCCATCGGCTGCGGGCCGGAGATGATCGTCTTCCGCAGCGTGTCGCCGTCGAGATACTCCATCACCAGGTACGCGTGACCCGAGGGCAGCACGCCGAAGTCGTGAATGGTGACGATGGACGGATGCCGCAGCCGGGCCACGATGCGGGCCTCGCGCTCGAAGCGCGAGCGCATCGACGACGAGCCGACCAGGTGTGAGAGCAGCACCTTCACGGCCACGTTGCGATTGAGGCGCTTCTGATTCGCGAGATAGACCGACCCCATGCCGCCGCGGCCGAGGAGCTTCGTCACGACGTACTTGTCCTCGATGACCCGGGGTACCCCGGACTCGGGCACGAGCTGTTGATCGTCGTACTCACAATTGCGCTCGTCCGGCGAGTAGCAGCGCCCGCAGCGCGGACAGAGTTGCAGCGCGTCACTGAGGTGCAGGTGCACCGGCGCGCCGCTGAGCGGCGACCACACCAGCGACGGCGACTGCTTGAGCCGCGCGTAGTCGAGCGTCAGCGCGAGCTGCGAGGCGAGCGTGCGCAACAGCTCGCGGTCCTCGCGCGCGTACGGCTCTTCCGATTTGCGCTCGCCGAGGACGAGCAGTCCGGCAACGCGACTCTCGATCAGCAGCGGCACGAGCAGATGCGCATCGACCGCGCGCAGCCACTCGCGCTCGCCCTCGGGGAGTCGTGAGAGCACGGCCCGCGTCGCCCGGCCGTACACGTCGAGCGGCTCCTCATCGCCGGACAGGAGAGAGGCCAGCGTGCCGCTGGCGTTCAGCGTGCCGACGTCGGGCTCCTCCTCTCCCCTCCAGAACCCGCGATGCAGCGCCACGCCCTCGGGGTCGGTCTGCCACAGCGAGATGTGTTTCGGATGCAGAGCGCGATCGATCTCGTCGAGCGCGGCCCGGGAGAGGACGAGCATGTCCGACCCGCCGCGGATGATCGAGACGACGTGCAGCAGCACGCGGCGGGCGTCGTACTGCTCGCGGAAGAAGCGCCGGTCCAGCGATTCGAGGAGACGCTTGCGGTAGCGAATCACCAGCGCGAGCGGCAACAGCACGACGATGTAGACCGCGGGCGTCCCGGTCAGCAGCGCCGCCAGCGAGTCGCCGCGATGCAGATAGAGAAAGGTGACCAGGCCGAAGACGGGCAACGCCATGAGCACGAGCAGCGTGCTCCGGGCCAGTGCGTACTGGATGCTGCGCCGCACCAGCACGCGGACGTTGAACATGCGGTGGCGCACCACGGCGTACGCGAAGATCGCCGAGCCGACGATCGTCGACGGCACGTGCAGGATCCGCGCGGAGGCCTGCCACATGTGCCCGAGCTGCAGGAGCGAGAAGATGAAGCCGAGGATGAAGGCGAGGCTGCCGGGCAGCATCGAGAGGAAGACGAGCTGCAGACGGCGGCGGCGGTTGACGTCATGCGCGCGGGCCAGGCGGATGCCCAGGATCACCAGCGCGGCCAGGAGCATCATCGTGCCGACGGAGGAGTACGCGTCGCCCAGTCCGAGGTCGAGCGGGCGCACGTTGCCGCGCATGCGCGAGAAATTGTTCGCCACCGTCTCGATGAAGATCGGCAGCGCGGCGGCGTACGGCAGCACTTCCCACCACCCGCGGCGGCGTCCCGCGAACACCAGCGCGAAATGCACGGCCACGGCGAAGAAGCCGGCCGCGAACACGCCGTCGACGATCAGCAGCGGCGAGCGGACGATCGGCGGAATCGCGTTCAGCGTCACGCCGAAGCCGTACGTGCGGAACATGAACATGCCGCCGGCCCACGCCACCAGCGCGAACGAGGCAAGCCGCGCGTCTTTCGAGTCGGGGCGGACGACGAGCAACGCGATGCCCAGTCCGAGCATCCAGAAGTGCACCGGGAAGTTGAGGTAGCCGCTGATCGCGGCCAGGCGATGGACGCCGCCGTGGCGCAGTTGCAGGCGGCGCAACTGTTCCTGGGAGATGGTGTGCAGCGGCACGGTGCGGGCAGAGCCGTCGCGCTCGACCACGACGGACACCGTCTCGCCGGCGCGGACGAAGAAGAACGGATAGACCTCGAGCCCGATCGCGTGTCCGTTGATGGCGCGGATCCGGTCACCGAGCTGAATGCCTGCGCGCTCGGCGGGACCGTCACGGAGCACGCTCACGACCTTGCCGGTGCGGCGGCTGTACTCGAATCCCGACGCGGGGCGGACGAGCTGGCTGTGGCAGTTGAGAACGACCGTTGCCACGGCCAGCACGACCAGGACCCAGCACAGCAGGACCACACGCTTCGTTTTCATCCGGGGGTGGGCGCATTGTAGTCGGCGGGCCGGAATTCAGCGATTTCGGCGCCGTTTCGCTGGAGAGATGAACCGCGCCGCCCTGCTCGTCTGTGGGCTCACGCTCTTTGCGACGAACACGCTCGCGGCTACGCGCACGTGGACGGGCGCCGCGAGCAAACTCTGGAGCAACGCGGGCAACTGGGTCGAAGGCGGCGCGCCGGTCGCCGGCGATACGCTCGTGTTTCCCGCCGCCGCGCCCAATCTCACCAGCCAGAACGATCTCGCGGACGAGACGAAGTTCGCGTCGATCTCGTTCGACGACGATTACGTCCTGACCGGAAATGCGTTCGGCATCCGCGACGGTCTGACCGTGACGGCGCAGGCGGACGTCAACGTCAGCAACCGCATCAACGTCACGCGCGGGCAGACCTGGACGACGCGCGCGCCGCTCACGCGTCTGGCCACGGCGTGGATGGTGTTCGACGGCAAGGCCGGCGACACGCACACGCTCACGTTGCATTCGACGGGCGAGCTGCGCGTGCGCCCGGCCGCGACGGGCAGGGTCGTGCACAGCGGCGGCGGTCTGCGCGAAGTCGACGCGTGGATCGTCGGCTACTGGGAGACGACGAGCAGCCAGCGCCACACCGTCAATGACGGGCGGCTGCTGTTCCGCGAGAACTTCTATCGCGGCGTCGGCCACAACCTCACCCTCAACGGTGCGCCGTGCGACGAGCCGCCGTGCGACGACGCTCTCACCCTCGCCAGCGGGCCGCTCTACCCGAACAACCTCGGGCGTCTCATCGCCACCGGCGGACTGGTCGAAGCGTCGAGGGCGACCGATCCCTCGGCCCGGTCGGTGGCGGGCGAGATCACGTTCGGCTCCGACGTCGTCTACCAGGTCGCGGTGACGCCGTTCACCGGCCCCGCGCCCGATGCGCCGCTGGCCGTGGGGTACCCCGGCCCCGGCACTTACTACCAGGACGGCTCGCGCACCGTCACGCTCAACGGCGCGAAGCTCTCCGTCGTCGCGGTGGCGCCGTTCCCCGGCTGCATGCAGCGCACGATCATCGGAAACGACGGCACGGACGCGATCATCGGCACGTTCGACGGACTGCCGGAAGGCTCGACGTTCACCACCGCGTCAGGCCAGCAGTTCCGCATCGCCTATGCCGGCGGCACCGGCAACGACGTCACGATCACCGCCGTCGATGCGGGTGCCGATGTGTGCGGGGTTCCTGCCGCAGATCGATGATCTCGACTGGAACGTGTTCCCTGACACGCGTCATCGACGCGTGTCATCCCGAGCGTGAGTCGAGGGACCAGGGTGGGCGGGGCGCGAGGCTCATTCCTCATGCCCCACCCTCCCAGGTCCCTCGACTACGCTCGGGATGACAGGAACGTGTTCAAGCTACGTCGGGATCTTCAGCTTCTGGCCGACTTTGATCTTGTCGGGATCGCTGAGCTGATCGCGGTTGGCCTCGAAGATCCGATTGTACTTTGACGCGTCGCCGTAGAAGCGCTTCGCCAGCGCGCTGAGCGTGTCGCCCGAGGCAACGGTGTGCGTGCGAGGCTCGGTGGCGCTGGTGGTGCCGAGCGGCGCGGATCCGAACTGCGTTCCCGCGCCCAGCGGAATCGGCTTCTCGACCGTGATCTGGTTGAGCGTGTTCTTCGTCTCGACCGCGGCGTTGAATGCGGCCATGATCTGGGTCTTCGTGTCGATGTCGGCGGCGTGGCCGGTCAGCGTCACGGTCTCGCCCTGATCGACGCGCGCGTTGATCTGCGCACCCGGAAACTGTCCGCGCACGCGCTCGACGGCGGTCTGTACTTTCTCTTCAAACGACTTTCCGAAAAGTCCCATCGGGCTTTCCTCCTCGGACTGTGAGACGATCACGAACAGTGCCACGCGCGCGGGGTTAGCTCAGCGGTAGAGCGTCTCCTTTACACGGAGAGGGTCAGGGGTTCGAATCCCTTACCCCGCACCATCAGGCTCGTGCGATAGACTTCGGGCCTTCGATGATCTCCTTCAAGCGCAAGGCGCGCGTGCTGCTGCTCGATGACGATCCCGCGATGCAGCGACTGATCGCCACTCTGTTGCGCCGCAACGGCTATCGCGTAGACGTCGTCAGCGCCGGCACGCCGGCCATCGAGAAAATCGGACGCACCAACTACGGTGTCCTGCTGCTCGACCTCATGACGCCGACCGAGGGTGGGATGACGGTCGTCCGCCACCTCAAGAGCGCGAAGCCCGAGCTCCTCCGGCGCGTGCTGCTCGTGACCGCATCCCCGGCCTCGTTGCTCAAGACGGTCGCGCCCGACGTCGCCGGCGTCGTACAAAAGCCCTTCGAAGCGCAGGAGCTCCTCGCTGCCGTCGCGCGCATCGCGGACACCGCGTGAAGGCGCTGAGCATCGTCGTTCTGCCGTCGCGGCCGGCGGTCTGCCGCCTGTCGCCCGATGCCCCGGTTCCGTCCTGGGTGCGCGGGGCCTTCACCTCAGTGACCCGAACGGACGACGAGCTGTCGATCGTCTGCGACGACGAGGCCGTGCCCGAAGACGTGCAGGTCGAGCGCGACTGGCGTCTCATGAAGGTGCAGGGGCCGATTCCCTTCGAGGTGACCGGCGTCGCGGCGGCGCTGGTCTCGCCGCTGGCCGAGGCGGGCATCAGCGTGTTCCTGCTGGCGACGTACGACACGGACTACCTGCTGGTGAAGGACGAGGTGTTCGCGCAGGCCGTGGGAGTGCTGCGCGCCGCCGGTCACGAAATCGCGTGATCGCCGTCGCCGTCTTCCTCTTCGGCGATGGCCCCGCTGGCGCTGTGGACGCAACTGCGAATCAGCTCGACCGTCTGCCGCAGCGCCAACGGCTTGCGCAGCACGATCTGCACGATGTCGACGTCGAGGGAGCGCGCCGCGGCGGGGTTGGACGCCAGCACGAGGACGACCGGGCGGCGCGCGTAGCGAACCTGCGCGATGGCGGTCACGATCTCCTCCGCGTTGCCGCCGGGCAGACCCACGTCCACGAGGATGACGCCGTACGGTTCTTCGCGGATCTTCTGCAGCGCGTCGGGCACGTTGGCGACGCAGTCCGCGAACACATCGACCGCCAGCAGCGCGCTGTAGAGAAGCTGACGAAGGTGCTCATCGGAGTCCGCGATCAGCACGCGGGGAACTGCTGTCCTGCCCACACCTGAGTGCAATTACAAAGTATTTGCCAGTTTTTCAGAGATTTCTGACGACCACGGCAATTCCTACGAATCGCTCATGACGGCGTCGACTGCACGACGGCCCCGGTCCGTTTCGCCGACGAGAAAGAGCTCTTGTAGATGTCGATGATCGACATCAGCAGCGAGAAGACGAGCGGTCCGATCACGAGGCCGACGAAGCCGAAGGCCTGCATGCCGCCAAGAACTGCGAAGAGCAGGGGGATGGCGGGGAGCTGCGCTTTGCCCTTCATCGCCCACGGCCGCACGATGTTGTCGACCAGCGACACGAACAGCACTCCCCATACGATCATGAAGATGGCCTGCCACCACGGCCGGCTTCCCATCGACGCCGAGATCACGAGATAGATCGCCGCCGGCACCCACACCGCCGCCGCGCCGACCATCGGGATCAGGGACAGGATCGCCGCGACCGCGCCCCAGAACCCGGAGCCCGGCACCTGCGCGATGGCCAGGCCGATGCCGGTCATCGTGCCTTGCGCCACCCCCGTGAAGACCTGGCCGCGGAAGGTCGCGTCGATCACGTCCTTGAACCGCTCCGCGAACTCGCGGTCGTATTTTCGTGGCAACGGCGAGAGGACCGACAACTGCTGCACGATCTCCTCCCCCTCCACGTAGAAGAAGAACATCGACAGCAGTACGAGCGCGAAACCGAGAACCAGGCCCGCCAGTCCGCCGACAACGGCGCCGCCGTGACGCGCCACCCAGCCGGGGATCTGCTGCATGGCCGGCAACAGCAATCGCTCGGGACTCAGCGTCTTCGGATCGAACTGCGGGGCGATGCGCCGGATCGGCTCGAGGTACGTCGCGACGTCGATGCGCCGGATCATCGCCTGCGCGTCGCCCGACTGCAGCCGCTCCACGACCACGTTCGCCTGCTGCACCAGCAGGATCGCCAGGATCAGCGCGGGGATGACCACGATGAAGGTGACGCCGAGGAGCATCACCACCGCTGCTTTCGTGGAGCTGCCTTTGAATCTCGTGCGGATGCGTTTGAAGATCCCGAACGTGAGCGTGCACAGGATCGCGCCGAGGAGGATGGCCGTCATGAACGGCCAGATGATCCGGAACGCCGCGTACAGCAGCAGCAGCGCGAACAGGCCGAAGAAAATCACGCCCGCCAATCGCCACTGCGGCTTGCGCTCGATCGGCATGTCCACCGCGACCTCGTCTGGGTTCTCAATCACGCGTGCCTCCCTTCGAACAGCTTCCGCCGCGCGGCGCTGGTCACCGCGCTGACGATGGGGTTCTTGATCTTCCGCTCCGCCGAGATCGCATAGAAGCGCTCCCGGACCTCGGGTAATCGTCCCACGACCCGCACGTCGTACTGCACCTCGATCTCTTTCTCGATCGCCGTCGGCGCCGGAAAGATACCCGTTCCGGCGCGGCCGAACGCGGTCATCAGCGCGAGATCGTCGAATTCGCCGACCCGTCGGGGCTCGATGCCGGTGCGGTCCAGCCAGAGCTCCAGGGCGCGGCGGATCTGCGTCGTCGGCCCGGGGAAAAGCATCGGCGCGTGGTGCAGCGACTTCGGGAAGTTCCGCCGCAGCGACGCCGCCAGAGAGGGCGCGGCGAAGAGAGAGGTCCCGCTCTCGCCGAGAAGATGGTTGTAGGTGCGCAGCGGACCGCCGGACGCCGGTCCGTCGGTGAGCACGAGGTCGACTTCGTGCTGGGCCATCAGCCCGAGGAGCGTCTCCGGCGATGCCTCGCGGCACACCAATTGGACCTCGGACGCCATCTCGAACGCGGGCCGCAGGATGCGATACGCGACCAGCTTGGGCATGACGTCCGCGACGCCAACCGTCACGCGCACGGGCTTTCCAGTGGGCCGGTCGCGGAGCGTGTCGCGCAGCTCGCGGCCCAGGGCGAAGATCTCGTCGGCGTACCGCAACGCCACCCGTCCGGCCTCGGTCAGCACCAGCGAGCGTCCGGACTTCTCGAACAGTTTCTCGCCCAGCGACTCCTCGAGCAGACGGAGCTGCGCGCTGATGGTGGGCTGGGTGAGATTCAGCTTACGGGTCGCCGCGACGATGCTCCCCTCGCGCGCGACGACCCAGAAATAGAGGAGATGGTGGTAATTCAGCCACTCCATGCGTCCATAGAGTAATCCAATGTCTGGGATCGAAACAATCCATCTGATCTATGAATGGCATCGGGGAAGCATTGGTTGTCCGTCGCGAAATGATGGACACCATCGCCTCTCCCCTGCTCTGGACCATCTTCAGCGTGTTCGTGCTGGGGATGCTGGCCCTCGACCTGGGCGTCTTCTCCCGCAAGCCGCACGAGGTCCACTCCAGGGAAGCGCTGATCTGGAGCGGCGTGTGGGTCTCGCTGGCCCTCTTGTTCAACGGCTGGATCTACATGCGCTTCGGCTCGCAGAAGGCGCTGGAGTTCCTGACCGGCTACGTCATCGAGAAGGCCCTGTCGGTCGACAACATCTTCGTCTTCGTGGTGCTCTTCGCGGCGTTCGCGGTGCCGAAGATTTACGAGCATCGCGTGCTGTTCTGGGGCGTCATCGGCGCGATCGTCATGCGCGCGATCTTCATCGGCCTCGGCGCCGCGCTGATCTCGCGGTTCCACTGGGTGATGTACGTGTTCGGCGCGATCCTGATCGTCACGGGCATCCGCCTGATGATCACCAGCAACCACGAGCCCCATCCGGAGCGCAATCCGATGTTCCGCTTCGCGCGGCGCTTCATCCCCGCCGTGCCCGAGTATCACGGCAAGAAGTTCTTCGTGAAGCTGAACGGGAAGTGGCTGGCCACGCCGCTGTTCCTGGTGCTCCTGGCGATCGAGGCGACGGACGTCGTCTTCGCGGTGGACTCGATCCCGGCGATCTTCGCGATCACGGAAGACCCGTTCCTGGTCTACACATCGAACATCTTCGCCATCCTCGGATTGCGGGCCATGTACTTCCTGCTCGCGGGGGTGATCGAGAAGTTCCACCTGCTCAAGATCGGCCTCGCGGTGGTGCTGCTGTTCGTGGGCGTGAAGATGGTGATCGCGGACTGGTACAAGGTGCCGATCGGCGTCTCGCTGGGGGTGATCGCGGCGGTGCTGGCAGCGTCGGTGGCCGGGTCGATGCTCTGGCCGAAACGTGTATCATCCGCGCCGCTTGAAGATTCGCGAGACGAGCCTCCCGGGAGTGCTTCTGATCGAGCCGGCGGTGTTCTCTGACGGGCGCGGCTGGTTCATGGAGACGTACAACGCGGAGGCGTTCGAGGCCCACGGGCTGCCGTCGGTCTTCCTGCAGGACAACCAGTCGTACTCGAAGCAGAACGTGCTGCGCGGACTGCACTACCAGCTCGAGCAGCCGCAGGGAAAGCTGGTGCGCTGCAGCCGCGGACGGATGCTGGACGTGGCGGTGGACATCCGCCAGTCGTCGCCACACTTCGGCACCCACATCTCCGTGGAGCTGAGCGAGGAGAACCGGCTGATGCTGTGGGTGCCGCCAGGCTTCGCGCACGGCTTTTCGGTGCTCAGCGAAGAGGCGGAAGTGCTCTACAAATGCACGACGCTGCGTCACGCGGCGAGCGAGCGGAGCATCCTCTGGAGCGACCCCGAAATTGCGATCGACTGGCAGTTGGCGAGCCCGATCGTGTCGCCAAAAGACGCCGCCGCCCCCCCGCTCCGCGAGGCGGACCTCTTCGCTTGACACCCCCCCGCCCCCCGTTTACGATGCGCGCCCCTCGGGGAATGCAGTTGCACCGTCGAGGGTTAGCAAGAATTCCTACGACGCGGGGTCGTAGTTCAGTTGGTTAGAACGCCGGCCTGTCACGCCGGAGGTCGCGGGTTCGAGTCCCGTCGGCCCCGCCAAATTCGCATTCGCTCATCAGCCGCCGAGAGGCGGCTTTGGTGTTTCGGCGGTCGCTAGAAACCCGGCGACTCGCAAGGGCCAATTGGGTGAGCAGAATCTGTCGGTTCCAGCCGGCGCTACGTTCCGCGGTCTACATTAAAGAAACAGGAGACGGGGCATCACGAGCGGCTCCCCTGTCCCGGCGTGACTGCGCCTGCCGACCGGTCTGCCGTTGATGGCGTTTGCCTCACGCGCTGGAGTCGGCGGCCCCCGCCCTGACGCGAAGCACCGTTGCGGTCAGCTCCGGCGGATCGATCGGCTTCTTGAGATACTCATCGAATCCGGCCGCGAGCGCATGCCGCCGGTCGTCGGGATGGCCGAAGGCGGTGAGGGCGACGATCGGTGTGGCGCTCGCCGGCGGCGGCAACGCGCGGATGGTGCGAAGGAACGCGTAGCCGTCTTGGTCCGGCATGGCGAGATCACACACGACGATATCCGGTGAGAAGCTGTTGAAAGCCGCCACGCCTTCGCGCACGGAGCTTGCCGCCGCGACCTCAGCCTGCGCGCGGCTGAAGATGCTCACGACGAGATCGCGTGTGACGTCCTGGTCGTCGATGACGAGAACGCGCACCCCGCGCAGGTCGGACAACGTGCTGTCTGGTGCTGCAGCGACAGGCCGTGCGCTGGATTCCTGCGCGCGGGCAGCCGGAGATTGCCCTTCGAGAACGGGCAGCTCCATCGTGAACGTCGCCCCGCGGTCCACCCCTTCGCTGGCCGCCCGAATCCGTCCACCGTGCAATTCGACGAGCGATCGCGCAATGGAGAGACCGAGCCCGATCCCTTCGTGGGAGCGCGTCATCGACGCATCTTCCTGCGTGAAGGGCTCGAACACGTGGGGAAGGTAGTCCTGCTCGATTCCTCTCCCCGTGTCCTGCACCGTGAGCCGCAGCACCGGCCCTGAGCGTGCGACGCGAACGGTGATCGTGCCGCCGCGCGGCGTGAACTTCACCGCATTCGAGAGCAGGTTCCAGACGATCTGCTGGAGCCGCCCTTCGTCGCCGAGGACGCGCGGAAGACGCGGTGG
>DATLOL010000097.1:0-18554 GCA_035536275.1 Thermoanaerobaculia bacterium | reverse complement strand
CCCCCCCCCCCCCCCCCCCGCTCCACCTACTTGCCCATGAGCTCGCGCTTCCGCGCGTCCATGCGCTCGCCGAGGTCGCGCAGTTCTTCGCGGTCCATCACCTGACGCGCGCGCGGGAACATCTCCTTCTCCTCTTCGTCGGCGTGATGCTCGACCAGCTCCTTGAGCACCTTCGCCTTCGCCTTCAGCTCTTCGTTGTTCGCGCCGCTGCCGGCCTCGGGCAGGAACGTCTTCACGACGCCGTGCTCCTCGATGGCCTCGTAGTACATCGTCTGATCGTCCTTCTTCCGCGCGGCCTCGCGGTACGCGGGATAGAAGATCTCTTCTTCGATCGTCGTGTGGACTGTCAGCTCCTCTTCGATCTGCACCAGGAGCTTCGTGCGGCGTGGGCCGGTCGCGCGCTCGAGAGACTCGAGCAGACCCATGACCTTCTTATGGTCTTCCTTCAGCAGCGCGATCGCGTCCGCGGGCTTCTTCTTCGCTGACTTCTTCGCCGGTTTCTTCGCGGCCATTGGTGATCCTCCGCGCGCGGAGGATCACGAAGCGTGCCGGAGGATCACTGGATCGAGCGGGCGAGCGTCTCTTTCAGCTCGCGATACACGTTCTCCGGCGGAATCCCCATCTCGCGATAGCCGCCGGCGCGGCGGAAGAGCGTCTCCGCGGTCTTCTCGTCGAACACGCGCACGTCGAGGTTGCGGTTGTTCAACTCGCAGAAGGCGAGCAGCGACGCCAGCGCGACGCGCCGGTTGCCGCCGCGGAACGGCCGCTGCTGCAGCAGGGCGAAGACAAAGGCCGCGGCCTTGTCGGAGAACGTGGGAAACGCTTCCTTGCCGAGCGTGGTGAGCTGCGGGCGCTGGACTGCGTTGGCCAGGCCGAACTGCGACTCGATCACGCCGGGATGCGCCTGCGTCCCGCCGAACTCCGTGCAGACCGCCTTGTGCAACTCGACGACGTCCTGCACGGTGAGGTAGCGGACGCCCCCGTCAGTCGGTGAGCTTGCGGAAAGCGTTGGGATACTTCTTGAGGGCGTGCCGGAAGGCGTTGGCGATGGCGGGGTTGGAGAAGCCGCCGGGCTCGGGGCTGCGGGCCGCTTTGGCGCGGGCGGCGGCGGCGACACTCTCTTTGCCGGCTTTTTCGGGGGCGGCGGCGGGGCTGCCTTTTTCGGCGCCGGTTTTTTTGATGCTGATTTTGCTGGCTTTGCTGCTTTCTTCGCCGGTTTTGGAAGCGCTTTGACCAGTGCTTTTACCGCCGCCTTTGCCTTGGACGGCTTTGCGGATGGTTTCTTTGATGGTGCTGCTGCTTTTTTTTGCTGCTGCTGAGGCTTGGCTGGTTTTGCCGGCTTTTGCTTTGTCGCCATGCGTCATCTGGGTCCTCAGGCGGGCAGTGTAACTCCGTTAAGTCGTTGAGTCAACGGAGTTTACGCCTGAGTCAGCGATTGACCCGGCAAAAAAGGAACACGAGCCTGCGGCGTAAGTCACTGAAAAGGTGCAGGTTAAAGGGCATGATTACCTGCACTGAATGTTGTGCAATCAGACGCCGTCCGCGTCCGGATTTGCCGCCGCCGAGGCCGCTGCCTCGCTCGTTTCCTCAACCATCGGCTTGGCTTCGATGGCCAGGAAGTCTTTCGCGCCCGGGGTGATCGTGTAGCTCTCCCCGTCGGCGGCCAGAAACCCCTTGGCCGCCAGCGACGCGGCCGCCTTCTCTCCGATCGCCCCGGCCGGATGCTTGATGGCTTTGATCGTCTCGGGCGGCAGAGTGTCCGCGTTCAGACGGCGGAACTCCTGGAGCACGCGGATCTCCTCGGATGTCAGACCGAGCGGCAGATTGATCGGCATAGGCGCGTCATTGTAGCGGCTGACACTTCGGACACCAGTAGGTCCCGCGCGCGTCCTTGCCCTGCTTTGCGTACGAGATCGGCGAGCCGCACTTCCGGCAGGGCTTTCCTCCGCGGCCGTACACGTACTGCCACGCCGACGGATCGAGGCTGAAGTTGGTGATGCGCGCCGCCGAGCGTTTGTTGATGTTCGCCAGCATCACCTTGCGCGAGATCTTGAGGATGCGGTCGAGCTGCTCGTCGTTCAGGTCGCGCACTTTCGCGAATGGGCTGACGCCGGTCATGAACAGCAGCTCGCTCTTGTACTCGTTGCCGATGCCACTGACGACGCGCTGGTTGAGCAGCACGTTCGCGATCTCCTCCTCCGGCCGCGCGCGAATGCGCCGCTGCGCCTCGTCCCAGTCGAACACGTCTCCGAGAAAGTCGGGACCGATGTTGAGCAGATCGTCCTGACGCTCGAGCGACCGCGAGTCGTGCAGCTCCGCGACGGGCACGTTGAACGCGACCGCCACCCACGCGTCAGTCTCCATGACGATGCGCATCTCGTGAAAGCGCTTCCGCCAACGCTCGCCGGGGCGGTAGATGTGCCACGACCCGTTCATGCGCATGTGCGTGCGCAGGTGCAGGTCGCCCGAGAAATGCATCAGCAGATTCTTGCCCGCGGCGTCGACGCTCTCGATCGTACGGCCGGTCATCTCGACGCGCTCGAGCTGCGGAAACACGGTCTCGAATCGGGTGATCACGCGTCCGGCGAGGGCCGCGTGCAGCGTGCGCGCGGCACGGTGGATCGTATCTCCCTCAGGCATGCTTGGCCCGCAGTTGCATGCCCATCGCCGTCGCCGTGAAGCCCGCCTCGGCGAGGAACGGCGCCAGCACCGAACGCGACGCCGGCTCGTCGTTCACCTCCGCGATGAGCAGCGCCCGCCTTCCTCCCTCGGTCACCAGTGCCGCGAGTTTCTTCGCGATCTCGCGCGCGACCATCGACCGCGTCGGTTCATCCTCCGGAAGGAACACGTAGAACTGCTTCTCGCCGCGCGAGACGTAGCAGGCCATCAGGCCGTTCACGAGGATCACCTCCGCGCCGACGCTGCGCGAGAGCATCCAGTTCGACTCCGGCCACTTCACGATCGCGCCGTAGGGGTTGGCGGGATCGGTCGCGGCGAGCATGACCGTCTCCGGCGTCTCCGGCTCGTCACGCAAGCCTCGCAGTAGATCGATCGCGCCGCCGGATGCGAACTGCGTTGCGCCCAGGCCCGCGACAAAGTAGCCGCGGCGGATGCGGCCGGCGTCCTCCATGCCCCGCAGCACCGGATAGACCGCGCTGAAGCCGCCGAAGATGTTCTCGAGCGCCGGCGCCTCCCGCGTCACGACGCCGTAGCGCGACAGCAACTGCTGCGCGAGCGCGGCGGCTCGCTGCGTGTCGTTGACGTTTGCGCTCGGCACGAGCGACCAGCGTCCCTGCGTCGAGGGCGAAGCGACGCGCCGCGAGCGGAAGCCGCTCGCGCGCGTCTGTTTCGGACGCGTGTAAGCGCGCAACGCGTGGAACGTGTCGTTGGTGACGACGCCTCTCCAGACCAGGTCCCACAACGCGTCGACCAGCTCGGCCGGGAAGCCGCCCAGGTTCGCCTGGATGATGTTGAAAAAGGAGGCGCCGTGCGTGCGCAGGTATTCGACCACCAAGTCCCCTCTCCCCGGCACGGGGAGAGGGCCAGGGTGAGGGGCAAGCAGCGGTAAGTGATCGGTGAGATACAGCGCGATGCGCCCGTCCTTCTCCCCCAGCGGTTCCACGCCGACCCATACGATCTCGCCCGCCGCGCTGAGCGTGTCGAGATCGGACGACTTGTAGTCGACGATGCGCGCGGCGAGGATCTCGCTTTCGAAGATCGACGCGGCCATCGGGAAGCCCTGCAGCGTTTCGATCACCTCGAGGAGCGCATCGAGGCCGCGGCGTTTGCGGGTTACGGCCTGCCAATTCGTGAACAGGCGCGCGAGCACGGGCTGATCGACCGGCTCGGCCTCCTTGCGCAGCTTCGCCAGCGAGCGGCGGCGAATCGTGCGCAGCACGTCCTGCTCGCACCATTCGCGCTGCGTTCCCTGCGGGCGAAACTCGCCTTCGATCAGCCGCCCGCGCTCGACGAAGCGCTCGAGCGTGAGCGTGACCACGGCGACGCCGAGGCCGTAGCGGCGGGCGACGTCCTGAGGAACGAACGGGCCGTGCGTGCGCGCGTAGCGCAGCACCAGATCGCCGACCGCGTCCTGCACCGGCTGCAGATAGCGCTCGGCCACGCCGTGCGGAATGGGCGTGCCCAACGCATCGCGATAGCGCGACGCGTCTTCGACGGCGATGAAACGCTTTTCCCTGGCGATGGTGACTTCGAGGATGCGGCGGGCTTTGGATAGGTCCGATAGGACCGATGGGACGGATAGGACCGATAGGGAGCGTTGAGCGATTTCTTCGGCGGACAGGTCGCCCAAACGCAACAACAGATCGTGAACGGCGTCGGCGTTTTTGGCTTTGTGGCGATCGTCGAGGTGCTGGAGCTCCAGTTCCGTCTGCGCGAGGGCGTCGGGGTCGAGGAGCTCACGTAGCTCGGGCTCGCCGAGGAGCTCGCGCAGTTGCGACTGATCGATGGCCAGGGCCTGCGCGCGTCGCTCGGCGAGAGGGGCGTCGCCGTCGTAGAGAAAGTTCGCGACGTAGCGGAAGAGGACCGACGCGGCGAACGGTGACGGCTTGAGCGTGTCGGCGGTGTGGACACGGATCGTGCGCTGGCGGATCTTCTTGGTCAGCTCGACGAGCGCCGGCACGTCGAACACGTCACGCAAGGTCTCGCGATAGGTCTCGAGGATGATCGGGAACGACCCGAAGCGCGCCGCGACCTGCAACAGGTCGTACGCGCGTTTGCGCTGCTGCCACAGCGGCGTGCGTCCCTGGATGCGCCTGCGTGGCAGGAGCAGCGCGCGCGCGGCCGCCTCGCGGAACTTTGCGGCGAACATCGAGCTCGCTCCGAGCTGGCGCAGGAGCAACTGCTCGACCTCGTCGGGATCGGGCAGGACCAGCTCGACCGCAGGCGGGTTGTCCGTCTCCGGGAAGCGCACGATGAAACCGTCGTCGCTCCACATCGTCTCGACGTCGAGGGCCAACTCGTTGCGCACCTTCGCCGTGACGGCCATCGCCCACGGCGCGTGGATCTTGCCGCCGAACGGCGAGAGCACGCAGACGCGCCAGTCGCCCAGCTCGTCGACCACGCGCTCGACGACGATGGTGCGGTCGTCAGGCACGGCGCCCGTGGCCTCCTGCTGGTCGGCAAGGTACTGGAGGAAGTTCTCCGCGGCGCGTTCGTCGAGGTCGTGCTTCTGCACGAGACGGTTGATCGCGGCGGCGCGCGGCGTCTCCCGGATCTCGCGCACCAGCTTTCCGATCGCCTCGCCGAACGGCACCGTGCGCTCCGCAGAGTCGGCCTTCCAGAACGGCATTTTCCCGGGCTGGCCGGGCGCCGGCGTGACGATGACCTTGTCGTGGGTGATCTCCTCGATGCGCCACGTCGACGCGCCGAGGACGAAGGTCTCGCCGGGCGAGGTCTCGAAGACCATTTCCTCATCGAGCTCGCCAACGCGCGCGGACTGATTCTTCTCCGTGCCGGCGAGGAACACGCCGTACAGCCCGCGATCCGGGATGGTGCCGCCGCTGGTGATGGCCACGCGCTTCGCGCCCTGCCGTGCGGTGAGCGTGTTCGCGACGCGGTCCCAGGTCACGCGCGGGCGCAGCTCCGCGAACTCGTCGGAGGGATAGAGGCCGCTGAGCATGTCCAGTACGCCGTCGAACGACGTGCGCGAGAGCTCCGCGAACGGCGCGGCGGCCCGCACGAGGTTGTAGAGATCGTCGACCGAGTACGCGTCCATCGCCACCATCGCAACGATGTGCTGGGCCAGCACGTCCAGCGGATTGCGCGGATAGCGCGTCGGCTCGATGTGGCCGTTGTGCATGGCCTCGGCCACAGCGGCACAGGCGACGAGATCGCCGCGGAACTTCGGGAAGATGATGCCGCTCGACTCCGCGCCGACCTGGTGGCTCGCGCGTCCGATGCGCTGCATGCCCGAGGCGATGGAGGGAGGAGCTTCGATCTGGACGACGAGGTCGATCGCGCCCATGTCGATGCCCAGCTCCAGCGACGACGTGGCGACGAGCGCGGGGAGACGGCCCGACTTGAGCGAGTCCTCGATCTCCGTGCGATGCGCGCGGGCGATGGAGCCGTGATGCGCGTGCACAAGTGTCTCGCCGGCCAGCTCGTTGATCGCCGCCGCGAGTCGCTCGGCGAGTCTCCGCGAGTTGACGAAGATCAGTGTCGACGTGTGCGCTTTGATCAGCTCCAGCAACCGCGGATGGATCGCCGGCCAGATCGACGGCGAGCGCGGTCCGGCCGATGCGGGCCCGCTCTGAATCTCCGTCGACTCGGCGAGACGGGCCATGTCCTCGACCGGGACTTCGACTTTGAGGGTGAACTTTTTCTTCTCGCCGGTGTCGACGATGGTCACCTCGCGCCCCGTCCCCCCCAGAAACCGCGCCACCTCATCGAGCGGCCGCTGCGTCGCCGAGAGGCCGATGCGCTGCGGTGGCTTTTCGCAGCGCGCGGTCAGGCGCTCGATCGACAACGCCATGTGCGCGCCGCGTTTGTTCGGCACGAGCGCGTGGATCTCGTCGATGATGATGGTCTCGACGCCGCGGAGCACGTCGCGGACGTTCGAGGTCATCATCAGATACAGCGACTCGGGCGTGGTGATGAGGATGTCGGCCGGCTCGCGGCCAAAGCGGGCCCGTTCCGACTGCGGCGTGTCGCCGGTGCGGATGGCGATCTCCGGCAGCACGTATTCGTCCCCGCGCTGCTGGGCCACGTTGGCGATGCCGACGAGCGGCGCGCGGAGGTTGCGCTCGACGTCCACCGCCAGCGCCTTGAGGGGTGAGACATAAACGACCCGGCAGCGGCGCTCTTTCGGCGGGCGCGGGGTAAACATGAGCCGGTCCAGCGCCCAGAGGAAGGCGGTGAGCGTTTTCCCACCCCCTGTAGGCGCGAAGATGAGCGTGTGCTCGCCGCGTGAAATAGCCGGCCAGCCCAGCTCCTGCGCCCGGGTGGGCGAGGGGAAGGACGCCGTAAACCATTCGAGTACGGCGGGATGGAACGGTTCGAGACTTTTTTTTCGCGCCATTGTGAGCGGCGTCACGCTGCTGGACATTCCGGCGCAACGACTGCAAGAATAGTAGCCAGTCCCCAGTGTAGAGAGTGAAGGACGGGAGATGCGGCTCAAGGTACTCGGCGCATACGGTGCGTCCGATGCTGAACATAATCTGACCGGGTACCTGATCGACGACTGGTTCGCGGTGGATGCCGGCACCCTCACCTCGAAGCTGTCGTTCGCGCAGCAGGCCCGTGTCCAGGCGGTGTTCATCACCCACCCGCACGCGGATCACATCCGAGATCTGCCGCACCTCATCCAGAACCGCTTCTCTCAGCCCACCCAGCCGCTGACGATCTTCGCCGCGAAGGACGTCCTTGAACTGCTCGTGCGCGACGTCTTCAACGGCATCGTCTGGCCGGACTTTTCGGAGATCGTGTCACCGATCAACGGCAAGCCCACCGTGCAGTACCGCGCGCTGAATCCCTGCAAGCGCATCACCTTCAACAACATCGGCATCACCGCCGTCCCCGTCGACCACCAGATCCCCGCCTCGGGCGTGCTCCTCGAGATCAACGGCCAGTCGATCGTCTTCACCGGCGACACCGGTCCCACGCACGAGATCTGGAAGCGCACGAACAAGATGGAGAACGTCGTGGCCGTGGTGACCGAGGCGTCATTCCCGAACGATCAGCAGTCGCTGGCCGACGAGACCGCACATCTCTCGCCGAACACGTTCGGCGAGGAGCTGAAGAAGATCACCGTCGACGCGCCGGTCTACGCGAGCCACCGCAAGATCCCCTTCGAGCGCGACATCGAGTCGCAGATCAGAAACTTGCGCGATCGCCGGGCCCGGGTGCTGCTCGAGAAGAACTACACGCTATAGGTCCTATACGTCCTATAGGTTCCATAGGCCCTATTTCACCCCCAGCTCCGCGTAAATCGCCTTCGGCTCGAACACCCGCCCATCCTTCACAACCACAACCACCTTCCGAATGTCGGAGATGTTCCGCGTCGGGTCGCCGTCCACGATGATGAAGTCCGCGAGCTTGCCCGGCTCGATCGTGCCGAGGTCCTCATCGCGCTTCAGCACCTGGGCGGGAACGAGCGTGGCGATCTTCAGCGCGTCAGTTGGTGAGATGCCCGCGCGCACGTAGTTCTCCAGCTCGCGATGCAGGGTGAAGCCGGCCAGACCGTCCGTGCCCGCGACGACGGTCACGCCGCTGCGATAAAGCTCGGCGACCAACTCCAGCATGCGCGCGTACGACGCGCGGTAGACCCGGTCGGTCTCCGCATCGGGCACCGGCAATCCGCCGTTGAGGAGATAGCGTCGCGCCTGCGGCGGTAGCCGTTCCGCGATCTCGAGGTAGCCCGGCTCGATCTCGCCCTTGCGCGCGGTATAGGTCCCCTCGAACACCGACACCGTCGGATCCACCACCACCTTCCGGCTCCGCAGCTTCTCGATGAACGCCCGCACCTCGGGCGACTTCAGATCGAGACTCGCGCCGCGTTTGCCCGGCTCGATGAACCGCGCCGGCGTGCGCGTGTCCGTCACGTCGGGCATGAAGTTGAGAAACAGCATATTGACGTGCTGGATCTCGTCGTAGCCCGCATCGACGGCTTTCTCCGCGGTCATGCCCGCGGGGACGTGTCCGCTCACGCGCATGCCCTTCGAGTGCGCGTAGCGGGTGAGGAACGGCACGAGCTCCGGCTTGATGGAGCTGTAGATCTTCAGCCCCTCGTACTTGCGCGACGCAAGAAAGTCGATCGCCTGTCGGCCTTCGTCTTCCGTGGCCACGAGCATGTTCGTCGGGGCCTGAAACGGCCCCGGTCCGTCCACGAGGCCGGTCAGCACGAGGCGCGGGCCGATGGCCGTGCCGGCGTCCCACTTCTCCTTGAGGGCGATGAGCGCGTCGCTGTCGTTGCCGAGGTCGCGGGCGGAGGTGATGCCGGCGGCGATGTGGAGCAGGCCGTCGGTGTCGTCGGCGTGTACGTGCATGTCCCAGAGGCCGGGGAGGAGCACGCCGCCTTTCGCGTCGATGAGCTCCGCCGCGCTGTACGGATTCTCGACACCCACGCTGGCGATGCGGTTACCCGCGGTGATGACCGTGGTCGGCTCGGACAGTTTGCCCGTGCGCGGATCGAAGACCCGCGCGTTCACGACCACGATCCGCACGGGCGTTTTGGTGAGGCGCCTCGCGATCTCCGTTGCCCGTGAGCTGTTGCGCTGGTTCTGCAGCGCCAGCAACTGCTTCACGTCGGCTTCGTAGCCTTCCGCGACGACGGAGCTCCAGGACGACACGGTGCCGAACAGTCTTCGATCGTCGTCCAGCCACACCTCGTACGGCGTGAATCCGAGGCCGGAGATCTCGTATGCGGTGACGTGCCTGCTGCCGCGGACCGTGGCCTCTCCGACTTTGCGGATCGACGCCTCTCCGGCGGGATGCAACGCCATCCGCCCGCCCGCGCTCAGCAGTGCCCGCGCGAGGATCGCCGACTCCTCGGGCGGCGCATACATGCTCGAGTAGTACGGCCCCGCCTTCCCTTCGCCGGATTCAGATGAGTTTTTCCAGGACACGCGTGCGCCGTCCACGCTGAACGTTTCTTCGACCGGCGACTTCATGTAGTCGTTGCCGGAAGTCGCGATCGACACCGGCACGCCGCGCGCGTCCGTGCGCACGACCGTGTGGAGCTTCGGGCCGCGGCCACGATCGTTGAACTCGAAGTCGATCGTCGTCTCGTTGCCGCGCGTGGTGACGACCTGCGAGCCGGCGACGTTGCTGGCCATCATCACCGAGTAGCGCCGCGTCTCCTCGCGCGGCGGCTGGTGCGCGCACGCTGCCGCGAGCACGATCGCGATGGCGCTATTTCGCAGGTTCATCTGCATCCTCCCACTGGAACGACACATGACGTCCGCGGCGCACGCGGCCGGCATGGTCTTCGACTTCGACGATCAGGCTCGTATCGTACGGGATGCCTTTCGGCTTTTCGGGAATCGTGAGCTCGAACCCCGGCTGATCGTTGAGATACCGTAACCACGGATACGACGTCTGCACGTCGGGCCGCGGGACATGCGTCGCGTCGAAGCGGTACTTGTCGCTGTGCAGGAAGACCGTGACGCGCCGCAGTCCGTGCGGCGACATCGCCCACCCCTTCACCCGCAACGCTCCCTTGGCCGTGAAGAACCACGTTGGTTCCTCGTTGACGATCATGATCGAGTTGCTGTGCGTCGGCTGGAAGCTGAGGAACCGTTCCAGCGCCTGCGACGGCACGTGCCCGGCCCCATCCGGCACCTCGGCCGTCCTGTACCGTTGCCACTGCGGAAGGTTCCTGGTGATGGCGAAGACGTAGTCGCCCACGACCTCGTTGTCGAAGCGCTGGAGGAACTGCAGGCGCCCGCTCGCGAGATTGCGCTTCAGGAAATTGATGACTTTCACGTAGCGCTCGCCGCTCATCGAGTCGCCGTGCACGATCATCACACGCGCGCCGTAGCCTTCGAGGATGCCCAGCATCTCGTCGAACGCATCGCGCGAGTCGGCGTCGCGCAGCTTCCACCATTCCGTGGGGAAGAAGCCCGAGGTGCCGTTGACGAGCTTCACGCGATGCGCGGCCGAATAGAGGACGTAGCGGTAGTCGACGCCGTCGCCGCTGAACGGGATCTCGACCACCGGTCCGACGCGAGTCTTGTTCAGCCACGTGTACACGGGAGGCGTCTCGCGCGGCACGTGCTCCCAGCGAATCCGGGGCACGACTTCCCAGATCATGAACGCGAGGATGGCCACCGCGATCGCCTGACGCTTCCATCCTTTGCGATCGCGCAGCCACGCTGCGGCGCCGAGGGCTCCCCATACCGCGAGGCCGACGTACGCGACGATGGCGAATCGCGCCGCAACGCGCATGGCCTGGAACGGCTCGAAGCGGCGGTAGAAGAAGATGTACAGGAAGTTGCTCGCGCCGAACGAGCCGAACACGCCGACAACCATCCACACCGCCGCCGCCCACGCGCCGGGGCTGAATCGCGATCGTGCCGCCGCCGCGCGCATCGCCGGCGCGAAGCGAATGATCGCCGCGACCAACGCCACGGTCAGCGGAATGTCCGACGAGTCGGCCGAGAAAATGCGCGCCCCGAAGAGCGTGAGCTCATACCGCGCACTGACCGCCGCCGCCCACCCCACAGCAAGCCCGAGAAAGATGAGGACATTCAACCCCCAGTCCCCTCTCCCCGCCCGAGCGGGGAGAGGGTCAGGGTGCGGGGCGCCCTCTGTTCGCCGCCACGCGACGACCCCCATCAGAGCCAGAAACACAATCCCCAGCCCCGGAAACAACTGCTTCTCCGCCGCGAACATCCCGCCCTGCGGCACCGGCCCGTAGTGCCGATTCACCGACGTTGGCACCAGCCAGTTCCGCCACGTCGCCGATCCGTCACGCACCTGATCGAAGCTGCGCACGTAGCGGTAATGATTCGACACGACCTGGTACGGCCGGAGGAACGGGTACATCACCAGTCCCGCTGCGAGTACCGTCGCCCCCAGCGCGCCGTAGAACCGCACGCGCCGCGGCGTGATGATTTGCAGCGCAATCACCGTGAACAGCATCGCCACGCCGCAGAACAGCAGGAAGTAGATATTGGTCAGGCTGTTCGCGACGATCATCGCCGCGAGAAACGCGCCGCGCTTCCACGTCACCCGCTCCCAGAACCACAGCAGGGCCACGAGCATCAGCGGCGGCCACGGGCTGAACACGATCTGCAGATGCGGCAGGTGATCGAACTTGAACGAGCAGAAGGCATAGAAGATCCCGCCTGCCAGCGACCCCACCGTGCTTCCCGACACGTGCCGCGCCAGCACCCACGCGCCGTACCCCGACAGCGCGAAGCCGAGAAGGAAGGCGACGTTGTAGACCGCCATTGGGCTCATGCCCGCGAGGAAGAACGGCATCACCACGACCGCGACCGCGAACAAATTCTCGCTGTACGCGAACGGCAGGATGCCCGGATGGAAGATCGGCGCGTCGTAGGCGTCGAGCGGCTGATGCGTCAGCGCGTAGCAGGCCCAGTCGAGGATGAACGCGTTCAGCAGCGGGTCGCCGAAGTCGGAGACGGCCGTGTCGAGATGCGCGGCCAGCGGCCACGTGAGCGCGATGGCGAGGGCGATGAAGAAGGCGAGTGCGGACAGCTCGCGGATGACGGGTTTGGTGCGCAAGTCTCGTGATTCTAGAATGCCGGGCAATGTCCGGCCCGCCCGTCTCGGTGATCATCCACACCCTCAACGAGATCGAGCAGATCGAAGACTGCCTGCACACCGTCGAGTGGGCGGACGAGATTTACCTCGTCGACTCGCTCTCCACCGATGGCACGGTGAAGCGCGTTCGCGAGCAATTTCCCCAGGCCCGCGTCGAAGAGCGTGAATACCTCGGCGCCGCAGCGACGAAGAACTACGCCATCGATCGCGCCGCGCACGACTGGATCTTCGTCATCGACGCCGACGAGCGCGTGACGCCCAAGCTCCGCGACGAAATCCTGCGCACGCTCGAGGGGCCGCTCGACCGCTGGGCCTACTCGGTGGGCCGCCGCAATTTCATGCTCGGCAAGGAAGTGCGCTTCAGCGGCCTGCAGCGCGACCGCGTCACGCGCCTCTTCCACCGCGGCCACGCGCGCTACCCGAACAAGCGCGTGCACGCCGACCTGATCGTCGACGGCCCCGCCGGCGACCTGCGTCAAAAGATGCTGCACTACTACATCCGCAGCTTCGACCACATGATCGGCAAGATGACGCGCTACGCGAACTGGAGCGCGGCGCAGATGTTCATCGACGGGAAGACGACCGGCGTGTGGGGCATCTTCGCGCACCCGTTCGGCAAGTTCGTCCGCGACTACATCCTCAACCTCGGATTTCTCGACGGCGCGCGGGGCCTGATCTCCGTCGGCATGCACGTCTATTACACGTTCTGGAAGTACGCGAAGCTCTGGGAGCTCCAGCAGCTCAAACGCATCGGCAAACCCGTGCCCCTGCCGGAGCTCGATCGCGAGGAAGAGCGCTGGGAACTGCCGTGGCTCAAGCGAACGTCGTAGTTGCGGGTCGCGCCGCCGAAAACTCAGGCGCGTTGCGCCGCCCGAAGCCGTGTCGGTGTTGCCCGCAGCGGTGTCCCGAAGGCGGAGCGTCCAGCGCTGCCGGCCGTGCCGGCTAATCCGCCCGCTCGACGATCACGCGCAAGCCGTCGACATCCTTCACGCGTACGCGTGAGCCTTCCGCGATCTCCGAGGCCGCGCTCGCGTTCCACAGCTCTCCGTGCACGAACACCTTTCCGTCCGGACCGACGGCCGTGCGCGCGACGCCGACCTCTCCGATCATCGCTTCGACGCCGCTCATCACCGGATGCTTGTGCGCGCGCAGCACGAGCGTCATCAGAAACACGGCGATGACGCCGAGGGGGATGCTCACCACCAGCGCGGTGATGAGCTTCACCCGCAGCTCCGGAATCGGTCCGTCCACGAGCATGAGCGCGCCGAGGATCATGCAGACCACACCGCCTGCACCGAGGATGCCGTAGGAGGTGAACTTCGCTTCGAGGGCGAAGAGGACGAACGCGGCGACGATCAGCGCCAGCGCGGCGTAGCGCGTCGGGAGCAGGTTGAGCGCGAAGACGGCCAGGAGGATGGCGATCAGGCCGACCACGCCCGGGAGGATCGCGCCGGGGGTTTTGAACTCCGCGAAGAGCGCCATCGCGCCGAGGACGAGCAGGAGGAAAGCGATGTTCGGGTCCATGATCCACGAGAGCAGTCGCTGGCGCGTGGTCATCGCGTAGTCGACGATCGGTTTGTTCGCGACGCGCAGCACACTCTTCGTCCCGTTGAAGCGCCGGACCGTCTTGCCGTCGGCCCACCGCAGCAGGGAGGGCACGTCCGCCGCGATCACCTCGATCAGTTTCTGCGCGAGCGCCTCGTCCTCGGTGAACGCCTTGGCCTCGCGCACGCCGCTCTCGGCGGCCGTGACGTTGCGTCCGCGCCGCTGAACGATGCTTCTCATGAACGCGGCGGAGTCGTTCTGCATCTTCATCTTCATCACGTCGTCGATCTTCTCGCCGCCGAGGATGATCGGATGCGCGGCGCCGGTGTTCGTGCCCGGCGCCATGGCCGCGACGTCAGCCGACTGGAGGATGAAGAATCCCGCCGACGCGGCGCGCGCTCCGCCCGGCCCGACCCACACGATCACCGGCACCGGCGACTTGATGATCTTCTCCACGATGCCGCGCATCGAGGACTCGAGGCCGCCCGGCGTGCGTAGGACGATGAGCACCGCATCGGACTTCCGGCGCGCGGCCTCGTCGAGCGCGCGGCCGACGTACTCGTCGCTGATCGGATGGATGATCGCGTCGAGATCGACGCGGATGATGTCCGCCGACGCACTCAGAGCGATCAGCACGGCGGCGATTGCGATCAGGGCTCGCATCTCCGCTATTCTGCGCTCATGGCGCTCGGTTGGGGAGAGATGGCGCGGCTCCGCGCGCAGCATCCGAACGAGCCGTGGCTGTGGCGCAGCGACTGGACCGCGCGCACCGTCCGTCAGTCCGCCGACCTCGGCGGCTGGTGCCTCTTCGGCTTTGCCGTCATCTGGAACCTGTTCTGTATCCCGGTCTGGTTCCTCGCCCCATGGCGCGGACCGTGGGACGCGAAAGCGATTCTCCTCGCCTCGTTCCCGATCTCGGGCGTGCTGCTGCTGCTCCTCGCGGTCTACGCAACACTGCGCCGCCGCAAGTACGGCGTCTCGGTCTGCCGCATCGAGCACTCGCCGATTCCTCTCGGCACGACGTTCCGCGGCGAGCTCGAGGTGCGGTTGCACGAGTCTCCGCCCGCCGGCTTCGCACTGCGTCTGGCCTCGCTCCGCCGCACCGTGAGCGGCTCCGGCAAGAACCGGTCGACCCACGAGGTGGTGCTGTGGCAGGACGAGCAAACCATCACCCACGGCGTGATGCCGTCGCCGAACGGGGTGCGCTTGCCGTTCCGATTCGAGCTGCCGATCGATGCAGAGCCGTGCGACTTCTCGAATCCGAACCGCGTGACCCTGTGGCGGCTCGACGTATCCGCGGACGTCCCCGGAATCGATTACGAGGCGTCGTTCGAGCTCCCGGTCTTCGGCCGTTCCGAGTCGACCGAGTCGTCGTCGTACGTGACGCCGCACTCACCGTCGTCCTGGCACCCGCCGCGCGAGATCTCCGTCAGTGGAGAGACGATCGTGGTGCGCTCCGGCGCGCGCGCGGGCGACTGGATCGGCTACGTGATGTTCTTCGCGCTCTGGTACGGCGCGCTCTTCCTCTTCCGCAAGCTCGGCGCGCCGCTGTGGGTCCCGCTGGCGTTCGGAGCGTTCGGCGGGCTGTTCGTCCTCTTCGCGATCGACTTTCTCCTTGGACGCACGACGATCACGGCCAATCGCCGAGCCCTCACCGTTCGCCGCCGCTGGCTCGGCATCGGCTTTTCGTCGCGCACATTTGCCTTGCCGGATCTCGTGCGCATCGAGCACCACATCGGAGTGACGGCGGGCAGCCGCGCTTACCACAACGTCCGCGCCGTCCTCCGCGACGGCCGCACCCGGACTGTCGCCCGACACCTGCGCAACCGCCGCGACGCGGAAATGCTGGCGGCGCGGGTGGGGGAGATGATTGGGTTGTAACGCGTCGCGCTACCCGCCGCCCTGCGGCAGGTACTCCGGCTGCGGCTCGTAGTTGAAGAACTTGGTGATGTCGTTGCGGAAGACGAGCTTGAAATCGCCGATGGGGCCGTTCCGCTGTTTGGCGATGATGATCTCGGCGATGCCTTTTTCCTCGGTCTCCTTGTTGTACACCTCGTCGCGGTAGATAAAGGCCACGAGGTCCGCGTCCTGCTCGATCGAGCCGGACTCACGGAGATCGGAAAGCTGCGGGCGGTGGTCACCCGTGCGTTGCTCAGGACGGCGGGAGAGCTGCGACAGCGACAGCACCGGCACGTTCAGCTCCTTCGCGATAGCCTTGAGGCCGCGCGAGATCTGCGAGATTTCCTGCTGCCGCGACTCGACCTTGCCTTTGACGGACATGAGCTGGAGATAGTCGACCATGATGATGTCGAGGCCGGCCTCCATCTTCAGACGGCGCGCCTTGGCGCGCATCTCGAGGGGGTCCATGCCCGGCGAGTCGTCGATGAAAATCTTTCCCTTCGCCAGGCGCGACGCCGCATCGGCAAGGTCGCGCCAGTTGCGCTCCGAGAGCATCCCCGAGCGGATCAGATGATTCGACACGCCCGACTCGGACGACAGAATGCGCAGCCCGATCTGCTCCTTCGACATTTCGAGCGAGAACACGCCCACGCCGTAAAGCCGGTCGCCGCCGTTGCGCGGGAGGCCGTCCTTGCCCGGCAGGGCAATGGACTCGGCGATGTTCATCATGAAGGAGGTCTTCCCCATCGAGGGTCTCGCCGCGAGGATGATCAGGTCCTGCGGCTGGAACCCGGACGTCATCTCGTTGAAGCGGTCGTAGCCGGTGGGCAGGCCGGTGACGAGGCGTCCGGCGTTGGAGTGGACCTGCTCGATCGCAGTCATGTTCGAGCGCGTGATCGAGCCGAGGGAGACGAAGCCTTTGTCGGTGCTGCCTTCGGCGATCTCGTAGAGTGACTTCTCAGCGATAGTGAGCACGTCGCCGGGCTCGCTCGGCGCGTCGAGGGCGGCTCGCATCACCGAGTTCCCCATCACGATCAGCCGGCGCAGCATCGACTTCTCTTTCACGATCTGCGCGTAGCGCTCGACGTTGGCGACGTCGGGCACCATGTCCAGCAGCGACGAGATGTAGGCCACGCCGCCGACCTGATCGAGCTGCGCGTGCTTGGCCAGTTCTTCCTTCAGCGTGAGCGGCTCGATCTCGCGGCTCTGCTCGGCCATGCGGCGCATCGTCGCGAAGATCGTTCGATGCGCGTCCTTGAAAAAATCTTCGGTATCGATGGTCCCGATCACGCGATAGAACGCGTGATTGTTGATGAGGATGGCCCCGAGCACCGCCCGCTCCGCATCGGGAGACTGCGGCATGGGCCGGTCGAGAGTTACGTCGAGTTGTGCAACCGTCATGGAACGAGTGGCGGCAGTCTACGAGTGGTTCCGCAAACCGTCTCCTCGTCCATAACTTTTCCACAGGCTGTGGACCGCGCCTACTGCGCATATCCGCTGCTGTGGAAAACGAAGAAAAGTCTTTTCTACTTTCTACAGATTGTGGAGCTCGGAATGCACCTTTCCCGGAACCTTGTTCCTCCCACCGCGTCACATCACTCGGATAACCATGAAACGAACTCTGCTCGCGCTCGCTCTTGCTTCTGCCGCCTCCCTTCCGCTCGCCGCTCAGTCGGCTGACGATGCCGACAAGCTGGTCGCGCGCGTCAACGGGAAGGAGTTCACCGCTCGTGACCTCGACGCCCAGTGGGCGCGCATCGATCCGAAGATGCAGGAGCAGTATCTGGCGCGCGCCGGCGGCAAGCGAGTCTTCCTCGAGAACTACCTCGCCAAGTACCTGCTCGTGCAGGAGGCGATCCGCAGCGGTTTCGCGGCGAAGATCAACGCGCCCGCCGAGCTCGATCCGAAGGCCGAGTCGGAGCTGTTCGACCGCTACGTCCGTGAGGTGCTCGCCGCGCCGCTCATCACCGAAGAGATGATGCGCGACGCCTACACGCAGCACCGCGATCAGTTCCGCGTCCCCGAGCAGGCCAGGTTCCGCACCATCCGCGCGCTCAAGCTCGACAACCCGGAGCAGGCGCGGAACAAGGTGGCGCAGGCGATGGTCGAGATTTTCTCGGCACGCGCCACGATCGCGAAGAGTGTCCCGGCCGAGCAGGCCATGGCCGCGCTGGCCGCGAAGTTCTCCGAGGTCGCGACCCGGGCTTCCGATCACGAATCCGCCAAGACCGGCGGCGAGCTCGGATGGGTCGCCCTGCACACGGTCGATCCGCGCATCGGCAACGCGGCGCGCACGATGAAGCCGGGCACGATCAGCGGCGTTCTCGAGTCAGGGGACGCGTACCAGATCATCCTCGTCGACGAGTATCGCGGCGCCGACGTCGAGACCTACGAGACGGCGAAGGACGCGCTCCGCGAGTTCGTCATGGCCCGTCAGGCCAGGCACGTGATGGAAGCGGTGCAGAAGAAGAGCGCCGAGCTCCGTTCCACGGGCAAGGTCGAGGTCTTCGCCGAGAACATTCGCTAATGTAGTGTCTCGCAAATAGCTATGCGTTCTTCGACGCGCTGAAGGCCCGTTGCTTCGCCGCCGCTCCTCCACGATGGCACCGCATCGCCTGCGTCGCGCCGGCTCGCCATCGAGCCTCCATCGCGCCGAATAACGCATACCTATTTGCGAGACACCACCCTAGTGTAGTGTCGCAATAATCTCGTGATGTACCGCGAGGTCCCTGGGAGAATGGCGCATGCGAAGAGCGCCGGTGATTGTTCTCGACTCGGACGAGCGTCAATACCTGGAGAAGTGCGCCAAGGGCCGTAGAACGTCGGCTCGGTTGGTGTTGCGGGCGAAGATCATTCTGCTGGCCGCA
>DATLOL010000096.1:0-29698 GCA_035536275.1 Thermoanaerobaculia bacterium | reverse complement strand
GGAGAGGGTTGGGGTGAGGGGTCGCGCCCCGCTGCGAGGAACTGCCCCTCACCCTGGCCCTCTCCCCGCGCGGCGGGGAGAGGGGACTGGGAGCGCGCGCGCCGTACGGGGGAGAGGGGACTGGGGAGTTACTGGTTCATGTCCTTGCCCTCTTCGAGCTTCTTGATGCCCGCTTCGAGGCTGCGCTTGTTGATGTCGTCCGGAGCCTGGGCGAGGGCGAGCTTTGCGTGCTTCAGCGCGTCCTGGTAGCGGCCGTTCGCCGAGTAGCCGCGGGCGAGGCCGACGTGGACGGGCCACGCGTCGCCGTTGCGCTTCGCGTTCAGCTCCCACACCCGCAGCGCGTCTTCCTTCTTACCCTGGGTGAGGAGCTGGCGCGCGTACTGGTGGATCTCGACCGGGCCTGCGGTGCGGTGCGCGATCGCCTTCTCGCGCGTGGCCTGCGCGTCGGCGGTCTTGCCCGACGCTTCCTGGGCCATGGCCAGCATGCTCAGGGTCTGGAAGTTTTCCTGTCCGACGAACTGGCGGCTGACGGCGGCGTTCGCGAACTCCAGCGCGTCATTCGGCCGCTTGGCCTGCAGCGCGTAGTTCGCCGCGGCCACCCAGTTCTGCCAGTTGAAGCCCGGCGAGTTGCGCAGCTCGTCGCGGATCTGCGAGAGATAGAGATCGGTGGCGTTGTCGACTTTGATCGTCCACGGGAGCTGCACGTCTTCCCACTTCAGAGCCACCGTGGCCTGGTCGGTCTTGCGATCGGTGAACTCGTAGGTGAGCCACTCGTGATAGTCGCTCTTCGCCGGCTTCACGCTCACGCGCAGCGCGTCCTCGGCGGGGTCATAGTAGTAGCTGCCCCAGGAGCGGTGATTCTTCGAGAAGATGAGCGTCCACGGCTCGCCTTCCTTCGCGACCGCCACGTGCAGGCCGTACTTTCCCGCGGGGAGCGGCTGCCCTTCGATTTTCACATCGTGCGACACCGTGAAGACGGTGTTCTCGTTCGCGCCGGCGCGCCACGGGCACTGCGTGCAGGTGCCGAAGGTCTCGTCGCGGAAGCCGTAATGCGCGACGTCGGTGCCCCAGATCTTGCCGCGGCGGTCTTCACCGTTCGGCGCGTGGACGTCGGGGCTGTTGTACTCGACCGTGACTTTGACAGGACCGATGTGCTGCGTGACCGAGGACTTCTGATTGTCGCCGTTGGGCGGCAGGGAGATCGCCTGCGCGGCGAGAACGACGGGGAAGAGGATCGCGAGAACCGCGGTGAGAGAACGACGCATGGAGCTCCTCCTATGTTTGGCGGATCATAGGCGCGGTCCTGCGACGCCGCGGTGAACGACTCGTGGATGTTTCGGTACGAGGCTACTTCAGCGCTTTGATGTACGCGACGACCGCCGTCGCCTCCGCGTCGCTCACGGTCAGGCCGCGATGCGGTCCCTGATTGCGGATGTTCTCGATCAGTTGCGCGTCGGGCTTCGACTGCGTCTCCGCCGATGTGAGGATCACGTTGGCCGCGTTCTTCTTGCCGTCGGCGCCGTGACAGCTCGCGCAGCGTGCCTGGTACGCGGCCTGCCCCGCGGCGATCTGACTGGCCGGCGCCGGTGCGGCATCGGACGTGGTGGCGGTCGTGTTGGGCGGCGCGGCCGAGGGCGACGACGTGGTCGAGCCCATCGTGTCGGTGGCCGGAACGGGGACAGTGGTGGTGGTGGTCGCCGGACCGGTGTCGGTTCCCGGCGCGGTGTCCATCAGGGTGTCGTTCTGCGCGCCCTCGGAAGTCTCCACGCGGTCACGATTGCACCCAACCAGAGCGAGCACGGTCAACGTTGCGACTGCCAGAGCTTTCATGTGCGTCCCCCGCCGGATGTGTGAGAGCACAAAGGCTGCCCGATACAATCGCGGCGTGTTCGATCCCCGCCTGATCGCGCTCCTCGACGCGCGCCTCCGCTCCGCCGACCGCGCCGCTATCGACGAGGAGATCTGGCGCTCCTTCGGCGAGGAGTGGTGCATCATGGCGACCGACCTCTCCGGCTTCTCCCGCGGTGTCGCCGACCAGGGGATCATCCCGTTCCTGCAGACCATCCACGAGTCGTCGCGGATCCTCGTCCCGCTCGTCGAGCATTACGACGGACGGCTGCTGAAGATGGAAGGCGACAGCTTCCTGGTCATCTTCCGCGACGTGAGCCGCGCCCTCGACGCGGCGATCGCGATGCAGCGCGCCGTGCATCGCTACAACGACACCACACACGATCGCATCCTTCTCGGCGTCGGCCTCGGCTTCGGCGCGGTGCTGCGCGTCGCCGATGCGGAGGTCTACGGAAGCGAGGTCAACTCCGCCTGCATCCTCGGCGAGTCGCATGCGCGCGGCTTCGACATCCTCGTCACGCAGGCCGTGCGCGACGCGGCATCCTCCGACTTCGCCTTCGAGGAGTTCGCGTATGTGCCGCCGGGCGCGCGCGGCGCGTATCGGCTGCTCTACTCGTCGAGCGAGACGGCGAACGCGCGCTGACCGCCGAGGGAGGTGCGGAATGCCCAGATCGCGAGCGCGATCACGCAGACCAGCGGGATCACCATCCGCAGCGTGTACCACTCCAGGCCATCGGGCACGGGGAAAGGGAAGATCGCGCGGAACGTCGCCACGGCTACCGCCATCCCCAGGAGGCCGAAGCGCGTCAGCGTGAAGGCGAAAAGCGACGACAGCACGGCGAAGAGCACCATCATCGCCGGCTCCGTCGATGCGAGCAGGAACAGGCCGAAGAACAATGGGGCAATGACCAGCCCGGCCGGGAACCGCCGCCGCACGACGAGCATCACCAGCATGACCAGCACGCCGATCGTGAGTCCTTGCGCGGCGCCCGCAACGACCGCGTCGCCAAGGTACCCGACCGCACTGAGCGGGGAGACGAGCCGGCCGATGTCTCCCGGCGCCGTGGGCAAATACGGCGATCCGTGTACGAACGCCCGGAAGTACGTTGCCACGCCGGTAATCAGCCAGTGCACGGCGCCGACGGCGATGCCGGCCAGGACGTCGCGTCCGACCATCGGATCGCGCCACTTGCCGGCCAGGAGCCGCGCCCACGAGATCAGTCCTTCCGGCCAGCGGCGGCGGATATACGGCTCGATGGCGATGTAGACCAGCCAGTAGGCGGCGGCGACGAGCAGTGCCTGGCCCAGTGCCGAGGCGAGGATGCGCACCTCGTGGCCAAACGCCGTTTCGTGCTCGGCCACGGCCACGACGCTGATCGCCTCGGCGAGGAAGAGCACCAACGCGATCCGCGAGGCACCCGCGCGATCCCCGCGGCGCGCGCGGACGTTGCGCCATGCGAACAGAACTCCGATCACGGCGACGGCAACGATGAGCGCGAAGCCGAGCACGTAGAACCCGCGCCCCCCGAACGGAAGTTGTCCGCTGACGTCGCGCTCGTCCCACGGTGCGGTCACGCGGAAATGCACCGGCACGCCGCGCAACGCCGCGGCCTCGACCCGGATCGGCGTGCCGTCCTCGGGATACGTCCCCGTCCACGCGGCGCGTGCGTCGGCGAAGACTTTCGGCACGAAGTCCGGCGACGCGGGCTTCAGCGTCTTCGCATCGAGGCCTGCGGCGGCGAGAAGCTCGTTCCACGACAGCGGTCGCGGACGCATGCTCGCGTCGGGAACGACGCGCAGTTGCACCAGGCGTCCGCGAGGATCGATCTCGACGGTCGACGAGCCGGGGAGCAGTTGCGGCGGCTCGTCGATCGTCGGCTGGGGGTTGTGCAGGAACTCGCCGTCGTAGAGCGGCTCGGACGCCTCCCGCCTCCAGAACCGGATGACGGAGAAGCCTCGCTCGGGAGTCTGCAGACGCGCAGGGTCCTTCACCATCAGCCACGCGGCGTGCGGCCCGTTCTCGTGATAGCCGTACGCGCTGTATGGCTGTTGAGGGATGCCGGCGCGCCGCAGCGTCTCCGCGATCCGCTCCGCCTGGACCTCGGGCGGCTTGTTCATCCCCGACCGTTTCCAGAACGAGCTGTTGATGGTCAGCCCGAACATCAACGCCACGCTCGCGGCGAAGACCGTCATGAGCGTCCATCCGCTCAGCGGCGTGAGGCTGCCCGCACTGCCGGCAGCGGCGACGACGCGAGGCGATGGGGTCTCGCCCGCGGCGATCGCGGCTTGGAGCGGATCGCCTCCCGGCAACGCGAGGATCACCTCCCGGGCCGAAGCCGGCCGCTGCTCCGGATCGTTGGCCAGGCAGCGCACGATGATCCGCTCGACGACGGGGTCGATGTCGCGGATGACGTCGGACGGCGTGGTGATGTCGCTGCTGAGATTGCGGATGCGCTCGGGCATCGTCCGCGCGGCATGCGCCCGCTTGCCGGTGAAGAGCTCGTACATCACCAAGCCGAGCGCGTAGATGTCGCTCTGCACCGTTGCCGCCTGCCCTTCGAGCTGCTCCGGCGCCATGTACGCCGGCGTGCCGGAGATCGTGCCGTCGTCGTCGCCCGCGGCCAGGGCCAGACCGAAGTCCATGATCCGCGCGTCGCCGCGCGAGTCGACCATGATGTTCGCCGGCTTGAGATCGCGATGGAGGATGCCCTTCGCGTGCGCGGCCGCGAGCCCGGCGGCGATGCCCCGGGCGATGTCGACGGCCTTGTCGTGCGCGAGACGCCCGATGCGGCGCAACAGACGCGAGAGGTCTTCGCCGTCGACGTACTCCATCGACACGAAGTGCAAATGCTGGAACTCGACGATGTCGTAGATGCGGCAGACGTTGGGATGGGCGATCTGCCGCCCGAGACGGACTTCGTCGAGCAGACGACCGAGGAGAACCGGGTCGCGTGCGAGCCGGGCCGGAAGGAACTTCAGCGCGACCGGGGAGTCGAGCTTGATGTCGTCGGCGCGAAAGACCTCGCCCATGCCGCCGCTGCCGAGGATGGAGGCGATGCGATAGCGCCCGGCGATCATCGTGCCGGGCGCGAACTGCGCGTCGCTGCCGCGGCCGCGCGCCGTGGGCGCGGCATCGGAATCGATGCGCGCGGTCGCTTCGGGATCGGGCGTGCTCATTGTGGGAACCCGCCAGATTGTACGCCGTCGTCGCCGTCGTCTATTCGTCGAGCAGCGATGAGCTGAACATCGGCTGACCACCGAGGGAGGTGTGGAAGGCCCAGAGGGCGAGCGCGACGACCGCGGCGACCGTGAGCGGCGCGGTTGCCATCGTCCAACCGGCGCCGGGCATCATCGGTGAAAAGAGGATCGCGAAGAACACGCCATGCATCACGCCGACGGCAACCGGTCCGTAGCGGATGGCGACGAAGGCCATCAGCACGCCGATCACGGCGTAGAACGGAATCGACGCCGGCCGCTGCGCGACCGACATCGTGAAGTAGGTCAGAGGCACCGCCGCGACGACCGCGCCCGCGAGCACGCGCTTGCGAAGGATGACCGTGGAGATCACCAACGCGATCATCAGCATGGCGCTGACGACGATGCCGTTCGTCGCGCCGGTGGTGAGCGCTCGGAGCGCGTCCCACCCGTTCCCGATGAACACCGCAGCCACGTCCTCGGGTCCACCGTCGATCGCGCTGGCGAGAGGTCGCGAGGTCAGGGAAAGCAAAGCGTGTCCGATCCCCGCCATGATGCCGATCAGGACGTGGCGCGCGACGAGCGGATCGCGCACCCGGCCGGCCGCGAGACGGGCCCACGCGATCAGCAGCTCCGGCCACCGGCGCCGCGCCAGCGGCTCGAGCGCGAGATAGGCAACGAGGACGAACAGCGCCGTCCCTGTCGCCCGGCCGAAGAGCCACGCGGGATCGCTGCCCGCGGCGACTGCGCCGGACCGCGCGGCCGTGCCGAAGAACGCGTTCAGCGCGGCCAGAACGAACACCGCCAGTGCCGCGCGAATCGCGCCTTTCCGGTCGCCGCGGCGCGAGCGAACGTTCCGCACGGCCAGGACCACCGCGATGACTCCGACGATGATCTCCAAAACGAACATGAACCGCTCCGCGGCGGGATTGCCGAATGCAGGCGGCGCCGCCGGCCGGTCTTCCGGTGCGCCGATGGCGAAAAAGACAGGCGTTCCTTTCCACGCCGCGGCCTCGAGATGAATCGCGGTGCGCTCTCTCGCGTACGTGCCGATCCACGCCGCGCGCGCGTCGAACGCCGCCACCGGCAAAGCGCGGGGCGTCGACGGGCGTAGCGAGGCGACGTCCACTCCCGCGGCGTCGAGCAGCGGCCGCCAGTCGAGTGCTTTCGGTTTCCAGTTCGTCTCCGGTGCCGCGAGGAGCGACACGAGGCGGCCGCGCGCGTCGACTTCCACCGTCGCCCATCCCGGAGCGTTCACATCGAGCCGCGTGTGGCGCGAGACCTGCGGCGTCACTCCATACTCCATGCGGAAGCGGTGCGGCGCCGGTCCGGTCGTGATGTACGGCTGGCGGATCGTCAGCTCGCGATCGGGAATGCCGAGCGTCTCCAGAATCGTGGAGCCGCGGGACCACAGCACGTCCGCGGGAGTGTCGAGCTCCGGCGCGGAGCGCACGCGGAACGCGATATAGATGGTCAGCAGTGCGACGATCGCCGCCAGCATCGTCCACGCCTGCCACGGCTTCAGCGTTCCTTCCGCGCCGGCGGCGGCGACGACCCGCGGCGACGGCGTCTCTCCCGCCGCCAGCGCGGCCGCCAGCGGATCGCCGCCGGGCAGCGACAGGATCACCTCGCGCGCCGACGCCGGCCGCTGCGCCGGATCGTTCGCCAGGCAGCGCAGGATGATCCGCTCGACCGCGGGATCGACGTCGCGGATGTGGCTCGACGGAGTGGTGATCTCGCTCGAGGCGTCGCGGACTCGCTCGAGGAGCGTCCGCGCGGTGTGCGCGCGCTTGCCGGTGACGAGCTCGTACAGGACCAGGCCGAACGAGTAGAGATCGCTCTGCACCGTCGCCGGCTGCCCTTCGAGCTGCTCCGGCGCCATGTACGCCGGCGTGCCGGAGATCGAGCCATCGTCTTCGCCGGCGGCCAGGGCCAAACCGAAGTCCATGATCCTCGCGTCGCCGCGCGAGTCGATCATGATGTTGGCGGGCTTGAGATCGCGATGAAGAATCCCTTTCGCGTGCGCCGCGGCGAGGCCCGCGGCGATGCCCCGCGCGAAGTCGACCGCTTTGTCCGGTGCCAGCCGTCCGATGCGCCGGAGGAGACGCGAGAGGTCTTCGCCGTCCACGTACTCCATCGAGACGAAGTGCGCGTTCTCCCATTCGACGATGTCGTAGAGGTGACAGACGTTCGGATGCGCGATCTGCCGGCCCAGGCGCACCTCGTCATGCAGACGCGCCAGGAGCGTGGGATCACGCTCGAGCCGCGCGGGGAGGAACTTCAGCGCTACGGTCTGGTTGAGCTTCGTGTCGTCGGCGCGATAGACCTCGCCCATGCCGCCGCTGCCGAGAATCGAGGCGATCCGATAGCGCCCCGCGACCATCGTGCCCGGCGCGAACTGCGCTTCACCGGCGCGGCTGCGCTGCCGGCGCACGGCATCCGAATCGATGCGCGCGGTGGCTTCGGGATCGGGAGTGCTCATTGTGGTGTTCCTTCATTTTATCCCGCGCGGGATAACTCGAAACGCGCGGGATAAACGCGAAACTATTCGTCGAGCAGTGACGAGCTGAAGATCTTCTGACCGCCGAGGGAGGTGTGGAAGGCCCAGAGGGACAGCGCGATCAGAGCGGCCAGAGTCACGGGGGCGCTGGCCGTTGCCCATCCCGCGCCGGGCAACAGCGGCGCGCCGATGAGCGCGAAGAAGGTTCCGTATGCCACGACCAGGGCAACCGGCCCGTAGCGAAGCAGGAGGAACGCCATGACCAGGGCGATGACCACGTAGCTCGGGATCGATGCCGGGCGATGGCCGACCGACAAGCAGAAAAAGGCCACGAAGAAGAGCGCCACGATCGCGCCGGCCAGGAGACGTTTGCGGAGCACCATCGTGAAAATCACCAGCACGATCATCATCAGTGCGCCGACGGAGAACGCGGCCGCGGCGCTGAAGGCGAGCGCCGCCACCGTGTCCCAGAGGTTGCCGATCCGGAATGGCTGCGAGTCTGCGAGGCGCCCGTCGAGCGCCGCGGCGAGAGGGCGTGACGTCAGCGAGAGGAGGACGTGCGCGAACCCTCCGATGATGCCGATCAGGACGTGGCGCGCGACGAGCGGATCGCGTACCCGTCCCGCGGCGAGGCGTGCCCACGCGATCAGCAACTCCGGCCAGCGCCGGCGCGCGTAGGGCTCCAGCGCGAGATAGGCGACGAACACGTACAGTGCGTACTTGGTGGCGTTTCCGAAGAGGGAAGCGGGATCGCTCATGGCGGTCAGCGGGCCGGCGCGCGCGGCCATGTAGAAGAAGCTGCCGGCCGTCTGGACGATGAACACAGCCAGCGCCCCGCGGATCGCTCCCTGCCGGTCGCCGCGGCGGTTGCGCATGTTGCGCACGGCCAGGAGCGCCGCCACCGCCAGCATGATGATCTCGAGGACGCGCACGAGGCGGCTCGCGACCGGGCTGCCGAAGGAGTCGCGCGGCGGCGGGCGGTCGTCAGGTTCGCCGATGGTGAAGAAGACCGGCGTTCCCTTCCATGCCGCCACCTCGACGCGGATGGGAACGCGGCCGTCCGCGTATGCGCCATTCCAGGCAGCGCGCGCGTCGAACGGGGCCGCCGGTACTTTGCGTGGAGCCACCGGCCGCAGCGATGCGGCATCGACTCCCGCCGCGGCGAGCAGCGGTTGCCAGTCGAGAGCTTTCGCTTTCCAGTCCGTTTCCGGCGCCGCCAGAAGACCCGCCAGCCGGCCGCGCTCGTCGACTTCGATCCTCGCCCATCCGGGTGCGTTCGTCGCGATTGGCATGTGCCGCGAAACGTCCAGCGCGACGCCGTACTCCGCGCGGAACCGCTGCGGCGCCGGACCCGTGGTGACATACGAGTATCGGATCGGGGAGCCGTTCGCCGGAATGCCGAGCGTTTTCAGGATTCCGGAAGCGCTCGACCAAAGCACGTCCGAGGCCGTGTCGAGCTTCGGCGCCGTACTGACGCGGAATGCGACGAAGACCGTCATCAGCGCTGCGATGGCGCCCAGCATCGTCCACGCCTGCCACGGCTTCAGCGTTCCTTCCGCGCCCGCCGCGGCGACGACGCGCGGCGACGGCGTCTCGCCCGCCGCCAGCGCGGCTGCCAGCGGATCGCCGCCGGGCAGCGATAGGATCACCTCACGCGCCGATGCCGGGCGTTGCGCGGGATCGTTCGCCAGACAGCGGAGGATGATCCGCTCGACCGCGGGATCGACGTCGCGGACGTGGCTCGACGGCGTGGTGATCTCGCTGGTCGCGTCGCGGACGCGCTCGAGCATCGTACGCGCGGTGTGCGCGCGCTTGCCGGTCACGAGCTCGTACAGGACCAGACCGAACGAGTAGAGATCGCTCTGCACCGTCGCCGGCTGCCCTTCGAGCTGCTCCGGGGCCATGTATGCGGGCGTGCCGGAGATCGAGCCGTCGTCTTCGCCGGCGGCCAGGGCCAGACCGAAGTCCATGATCCTCGCGTCGCCGCGCGAATCGATCATGATGTTGGCGGGCTTGAGATCGCGATGGAGAATCCCCTTCGCGTGCGCCGCCGCGAGGCCCGCGGCGATCCCCCGCGCGAAGTCGACTGCTTTGTCCGGCGCGAGCCGTCCGATGCGCCGGAGGAGACGCGAGAGGTCTTCGCCGTCGACGTATTCCATCGAGACGAAATGGGCGTTCTCCCACTCGACGATGTCGTAGAGGTGGCAGACGTTGGGATGCGCGATCTGGCGGCCGAGGCGGACCTCGTCGTGCAGACGGGCCAGGAGCGTGGGATCGCGCTCGAGCCGCGCGGGGAGGAACTTCAGCGCCACGGTCTGGTTGAGCTTCGTGTCGTCGGCGCGGTAGACCTCGCCCATGCCCCCACTGCCGAGGATCGAGGCGATGCGATACCGCCCCCCGATCATCGTGCCCGGCGCGAACTGCGCCTCACCGGCGGCGCGACTGCGCTGCCGGCGCACGGCATCGGAATCGAGGCGCGCGGTGGCTTCGGGGTCGGGGGTGCTCATTGTGGTGTTCCTCCAGTTTATCCCGCGCGCAGACGCGGGATCTCGGGTGGACCGTCGCCGGGGGTGCCACATGCGACGCGGCGGCACCGGAGATCCCGCGTCTGCGCGCGGGATAAACTCGAAAGGCGCGCGGGATAAACTCGGGCGGTGACGTCCGTCCTCTACTTCCACGGCTTCGCCTCGTCTCCCGCGAGCGCGAAGATCACAGCCCTGCGGCCACTGCTCGAGCCGCATGGGATCGAGCTGAACGCTCCCGATCTCAACGTGCCGTCGTTCGAGCAACTCGACTTCGAGGCCATCGTCGAGCATGCACTCGAATGCGCCCGCCGCACTCCGCCGCGGGCACTGGTCGGCAGTTCCCTCGGCGCGCTGATCGCGATCTCCGTGGCCAAACGCGGCGTGGCCGTGCCGATGGTGCTGATCGCACCGGCGCTGGGCGTGGCCCGCCGCTGGCGCGAGAAGATCCCGGACGGCGATCCCGTTACCGTCTTCAACTTCGCCCGCAACGCGGACGCGCAGATCCATCGCCTGTTCTTCGAGCAGATGACCAACCTCCACGTCGACGAAACGCCGCCGCCCTCACGGGTCACGGCCATCATGGGACGCAACGACGAGACGGTCCCCTTCCACATGGTCGAAGAGCGGTGGCGCGAGTGGGAGGCTTCCGGCGCGCTCGTGCCCGGATCGCAGCTCATCGTCATCGAGGAAGGCGATCACGGTCTCGTCGATCAGACGCATGTGATCGAGCAGCTCATTGTGGAGGCCGCGCGATGATCGCCATCACCCGCGGCGTCGCGCGAACGATTCAGCACGCGCAGCTCACCCACGTCGAGTGGCAGCCGATCGACTACGTCGCCGCCGCCTCTCAACATCACGCCTACATCAAAACTCTGCAGTCCCTCGGCTGCGAGGTGATCACCCTTCCCGCCGACGATGCCTATCCCGACTGCGTGTTCATCGAGGACACCGCGATCGTGCTCGATGACATGGCGGTGATCACGCGCCCGGGTGCCGAGACGCGCCGCGGCGAGACCCGCGCCGTCGCCGACGCGCTCGAGCCCTACCGCCCTCTCGTGCACATCGAGGCCCCGGCCACGATCGACGGCGGCGACGTGCTCGTGCTCGACGACCGGATCTACGTCGGCCTGTCGACGCGCACGAACGAAGCCGCGATCGGCCAGCTCCGCTGGCACACCCGCCGCGAAGTCATCCCCGTCCCCCTCGGCGAAGCGCTGCATCTGAAGACCGCGATCACCCGCGTCTCCCGCGACACCCTCCTCGTGAACCGCAACTGGATCGACCCAACCCCTTTCGCGGGGTGGAACCTGCTCGACGCCGAGGAGCCCAACGCGCTGCTCGTGGGGGAGGTGCTGGTGTACCCCGAGGCATACCCCAAAACGGCGCAACTGCTGCGCGAACGCGGCATCAACGTGCGCGCGGTCGAAGCCAGCGAGCTCGCCAAAGCGGAGGGCGGCGTCACCTGCTGCTCCCTATTGGTCCCATAAGTCCCATCCGTCCCATAGGTCCTACAAAAACCGCCCCGGCTCCAACGCCCTAACATCAAAAGAACACTCCCCCTCCACGATCATCTCCGCCAGCAACTCCCCCAGCGCCGGCGCGTGCATGACCCCATGCCCCGAAGACCCGGTAGCCACATACCGGTTCTCACCGACACGTCCGAGCAGCGCATGCCCATCCGGCGACATCTCGTAAAAGCCGGACCACCTCTCCCCCAGCGGTACATCGCGCAGGCACGGCATCCGCGCGCGAGTCATCTCGATCACGCGCTGGAGCCACTCCTCGTCATCGACAACGGGATCATCGGGCCACAACAACAGCACGCGCCCGTCCCGCACGCGCAGGTGATACCAGTCGCCCGCCCAGATGGTCATCGGCATCGCCGCGTCCAGCACGACGGTCGAAACGGTGGCCACGACGTTCCGCCGCACGGGAACGACCGGCGGTCCGGACCACGCGCCGCGCGCGTCCACGATCACCTCGGCCTCCGGCTCACCGGAGAAATCGAACACGAACCGCACGCCCAGTCGCTGCGCGGCGGACGCGTATCCGCGCAGGACATTCATCGGCCGGATGAATCCGTCGGTCGGACAGAACGCGCCGCCGATGACCGTCGGGTCGCCGATCTTCGGATTGATCTCCCGCGCTTCCGCCGCGTCGATCATGCGCGCCTCGGCCAGGCCGCACGCGTGCTGCACCGACTGCGCGTCTCGCAGCGCGCGCAGCTCCTCGTCGTTGCACGCGAGAAAGAGGTAGCCGCGCGGGTCGTATCCGGGATCGAGGCCGGTCTCCTCCTCGAAGCGCAGCAGCTTCTCCCGCGAGAGCAGGGAGAGGCGCACGTTGATCTCGGTATCGAACTGCGCGCGGAACCCGCCCGTGGCCTTCGAGGTGCTGCCCGCGCCGAAGTCGGACGCGCGGTCGTACACCGTCACGTCGCAGCCGCGTTTGGCGAGGTGATACGCCACGCTCGCACCGACCACGCCTGCGCCGAGGATGGCGATGTTCATCGATTTTCAGTTTATCGCGCGGGATAAAGTGCACCCATGCGCCAACTCGCGATCGTTCTTCTGCTCGCCGGATGTGCGTCCACCTCCACCGCCCCCATTCCGCCCGCCCCGAAGATGTCCGCCGAGATCAAAGCGCAGCGCGAGCAGCAGCACGCGGATGCGCTGATCTGGTACGGCCGCCGCACCGCGTATCTCGGCCGCTATCAAGAGGCCATCGACATCTTCAGCGACGGCGCCCGCCTCTATCCGAACGACGCGCGCATGCTCCGCCACCGCGGCCATCGCTGGATCACGCTGCGCCAGTTCGACAGAGCCGTTGCCGATCTGACGAAAGCGGCGGAGCTGATCAAAGGCAAGCAGGACGAGATCGAGCCCGACGGATTGCCGAACGCGCGCAACATCCCCACCAGCACGCTGCAATCGAACATCTGGTATCACCTCGGCCTCGCCCACTACCTTCGCGGCGATTTCGAGTCCGCCCTGCGCGCGTATCGCGAGTGCATGAACGTGTCGAAGAATCCGGACGGCGTCGTGTCCACGTCGCACTGGCTCTACATGACCCTGCGCCGCCTCGGGCAGAACGCCGCGGCGGCGAACGTCCTCGCGCCGATCAGCACGGACATGGACGTCATCGAGAACCAGAGCTACCACAAGCTCCTGCTCATGTACCGCGGCGAGATCGCCGCCGAGGAACTGCTCAAGGAGAATGACGCCGCGATCCACTATGGCGTCGCGAACTGGTTTCTGTACAACGGCGAGCGCGAGCGCGCGAAGACGCTGTTCCGCGAGATCGTGTCCGAGAAAGACTGGGCCGCGTTCGGCACGATCGCGGCCGAGGCCGAGCTGCATCGTTTAGACTGATCGCCTTCGCGGGTCATCTACAAAATGAGCGGCGCATACGCATGGTCGCCGTCGTCCGTGCCAGTGGCACTGACGGCGGTGCTGATCCTCGTCTTCGGCACGGGCGTGCTGGCCCGTCGCGTGACCAGCGTCAGCTCCGCGTTCTTCGCCATGACCGCGGTCGTGTCGGTGTGGATGGCCACGTTCACGGCAATGTACGCGGCACGCGACGCGAGCACGGCGCTGATGTGGTCTCGCGCGGCGTACTTCGGCGTCCCGTTCATCGCGCCCGCGCTGTACTGGTTCACGATCGAAGTGCTGCGGCTCGAGCGCCGGCGCAGACTGGCGCACATCGCGGCGTGGAGCATCGCCGCGTTCTTCAGCGCCATCGCCGTCACCACCGACCTCCTGATCCCGCGCGTGCAGCGCTACGCGTGGGGGTTCTATCCGCGCTACGACCCCGCCGTCGGCGCGGCGTTTCTCACCTTCTTCTTCGGCTACCTGCTGCTGGCGATGTTCGAGTTCCTGCGCGCCTGGCCGCATGCGAAAGCGGTCGAGCGGCAGCGCATCCGGCTGTTGATGGGCGCCGTGGCCGTCGCCTACCTCGCGATCGTCGACTTCTTTCCCAAGTTCGGCATCCCCGTCTACGCCGCGGGCTACCTCCCGATCCTCGGCTTCGTCGTGCTGGTCGCACGCGTGGTGCGCAAGTACGACCTCGTCGCCCTGACTCCTTCGCTCGCCGCGCCGGAGATCATCGGCACGATGGCGGACGCGCTCTTCGTCTGCGATCGCAACGGCCGCATCGAGTTTGCCAATCGCGCTGCGGCCACGCTCCTCGGATACGAGGAACGCGAGCTGGCCGGGAGGCGCATCGACGAGCTGCTCGCGCAGGACCGGCCGCTGTCGTCGAAGCTCGCCCGCCGTTCATTGCGCAACGACGAGTACGTGTTCGCGACACGCAGCGGCGACGCCGTCGAGCTGACGCTCTCCATCGCGCCGGTCGTGCATGACGGCGAGTCGGCCGGTGCGGTGATCATCGGCCGCGACATGCGCGACCGCAAACGCGCCGAGCGCGAAGTCCTGCAGGCCGTGACCCTCCTGCAGTCGACGCTCGACTCGACCGCGGACGGCATCCTGGTCATCGACGAAGCCGCGAAGATCGTCTCGTACAACCACCGCTTCACCGAGATGTGGCGCATCCCGCCGGAGATGATGAGCCGCGGCGACGATCGCGCCGTGACCGAGCATCTCGCCGTGCAGCTCACCGAGCCGATCGCGTTCACCAGCCTGCAGCGCAGCGCCGAGAGTTTCGACCTGCTGGAGCTGAAGGACGGGCGCCGCTTCGAGCGCTACTCCATCGGCCGGGCCATCGACGGCGTGGAGATCCGGGTGTGGAGCTTCCGCGACGTCACCTCACGGTTCGCGGCCGAGGCGGCGCTGCGCGAGTCGGAGAACCGCTATCGCCTGCTCTTCGAGCAGAACGCCGCCGGCGTCTGCGTCACGACCATGGAAGGCGTGATCGTCAACTGCAACGCCACGTTCGCGCGGATGCTGCGAACGACCCTCGAGGCGCTGATCGGCCGCGACGTGTCGGAGTTCTACTCGAACCGCCGCGAGGTCCACGAGATCACGGCGCTCCTGCGCGGCGAGGGAATGCTGAACAGCGTCGAGGTCGAGCTCCGCCGCGACGACGGCGCGCCGCTGTGGGTCCTGCAGAACCTCGTGCTCGTCGGCGACACGCGCTCCGGCGTCATCCACGCCACGGTGGTCGACATCAGTGACCGCAAGCGCGCCGAGGAACAGATCGAGTTCCACGCCTACCACGACGTCCTGACCACGCTCCCGAACCGCAAGCTGTTCACCGATCGCCTCCGCCACTCCCTCTCGCGCGCGAAACGGGGCGGCCATCCGCTGGCGGTGATGTTCATCGACATCGATCACTTCAAGACCATCAACGACACCCTCGGCCACACCGCCGGCGACGACCTGCTCCTGGAGATGGCCCGCCGCCTCCGCGCCTGCGTCCGCGACGACGACACCGTCGCCCGCCTCGGCGGCGACGAGTTCACGATGATCCTCAACGAGCTGCGCCAGCCCGAGGACTCCATCGGCGTCGCGCAGAAGATCCTCGATACTGTGCAGATTCCTCTCACCATCGGCGGTATGCCCCTCGTCGTGACGGCCAGCATCGGCGTGGCCATCTTTCCGGTCGACGGTGCGGATCCGGAGTCGCTGCTGCGCAACGCCGACAGCGCGATGTATCGCGCGAAAGAGGCGGGCCGGAACAACGTCCAGCTCTGCACCGACGAGATGAAGAAACGCGCCCTCGACCGCCTGTCGATCGAGAGCCGCCTGCGCACGGCCGTGCGCGACGAGCAGCTCATGCTCGCCTATCAGCCGCAGATCAATCTCGTCACCGGACGCACGATCGGCGTCGAGGCGCTCGTGCGCTGGAACGATCCCGAGCGCGGGGTGATGGAGCCCGCGGAGTTCATCCCCATCGCCGAGGAGTCGCGGCTGATCGTGCCGCTGGGAGAGTGGGTGCTGCGCACCGCGTGTAAGCAGATGAAGGCGTGGCACGACGGCGGCGCCGGACCGGTGCGCATGGCCGTGAACCTCTCCGCGAAACAGTTCCAGCAGCACGACCTCGTGGAGATGGTGCGCAGCGCCGTCGACGACGTGGACCTCGATCCGTCATCGCTGGAGCTGGAGATCACCGAGACCACTGCCATGCAGAACGCCGAGGTGACGGTCGAGGTGCTGCGCGCATTGCGCGAGCTGGGCGTAGGTATTTCCATCGACGACTTCGGGATGGGATATTCGTCGCTCAACTACCTGCGGCGCTTCCCGATCACCGGGGTCAAGATCGATCGCGCGTTCGTCTCTGACGTGACCTCGAACGACGGCGATGCGGCGATCGTCTCCGCCGTCATCGGCATGGCCCGCAACCTCCGTCTGCGTGTCACAGCCGAGGGCGTGGAGACGGCGGAACAGTTCGCGTTCCTCCGCAGCCGCGACTGCGACGAGGCCCAGGGCTTCTACTTCAGCAAGCCCGTCTGTGCCACGGAAATGACCCGCATGCTCATCCATTGAGCGCGGGCTCGCGTTTTGCCCTCCTCCACTCCAGGAGGACCTGAACCGTGAACAATCTGGCCATCGATCCGATCTGGATCTGGGTGGGGCTGGGGGTAGTGGCGCTGTTGATCGTGGTGGGGCTCGTGGCCCGCGGCTCGCGCCGCTCGAGGACCGAGTCGCTGCGCGACAAGTTCGGCAATGAATACGACCACGCCGTGAGCGAGCACGGCAACCGCAAGCGCGCCGAGCGCGATCTGATCGAGCGCACCGAGCAGGTGAAGAAGTACAACATCGTCCCGCTGCAGGCGAACGACCAGGAACGCTTCCGCCGTGACTGGCAGAAGGTCGAGCAGCACTTCCTCGAACGTCCAACGACGGCCGTCGTCGAGGCAGACGAGCTGGTCGCCGAGATCATGCGCACGCGCGGTTACCCGATGGGCGATTTCGACCGCCACGCCGCGGACCTCTCGGTCACGCATCCGCGCATCGTCGACCACTATCGCGCCGGCCATCGCGTGATCGGCGGCGCGTCGGGCAACACGTCCACGGAGGACATGCGCCAGGCGATGCTGCACTATCGCTCGCTGTTCGACGAGCTGATCGACGACCGCATCGGCAACGACGTCGTGAGCGACGTCCCTCGGGCGAACGAAGTAGATGCGTCGCGCCGCGCGGCCGAGGTCGCGCGCGAGGACGAGCTCAGGACTCGACCGTAGCGAGTGCCTCGTCTTTGACGTCGACCCGCTTGCCCGTGAAGCACGCCGTGCAGTAGAGGGCACGCGGGTCGTCGTCCTTGCGGACCGCCTCGAGCAGCCCTTCCTCGCTGAGATAGCCGAGGGAGTCGGCCTCGATGAAGTCGCGGATCTCGTCGAGGGAGTGCGTCGCGCCGATGAGCTGCGTCCGCTCGGGCGTGTCGATGCCGTAGTAGCAAGGCCACGACGTCGGCGGCGACGAGATGCGCATGTGCACCTCGCGCGCGCCCGAATCCTTGAGCATGCGCACGATCTTCTTCGAGGTCGTGCCGCGCACGATGGAGTCGTCGATGAGGACGAGCCGCTTCCCCTCGACCAGGCCGCGCACGGGATTCAGCTTCACCTTCACGCCGAAGCTGCGGATGGTCTGCTTCGGCTCGATGAACGTGCGGCCGACGTAATGATTGCGCACCAGGCCGTACTGGAAGGGGATGCCCGCTTCGAGCGCGTACCCGAGGGCGGCGAAGACGCCGGAGTCGGGAACGGGAACGACGATGTCCGCGGGCACGGGATGCTCGCGCGCGAGCTGCGCGCCGAAGCGCTGGCGCACGTCGGCGACGCTGTTGCCGAAGACGACCGAGTCGGGACGCGCGAAGTAGACGTGCTCGAAGATGCAGCGCGCCTCGCGTTCCGCGCGGGCCTGCTTCACGACGCGCACTCCCTGGCGCTCGATGGCAATGATCTCGCCCGCGCCGATCTCCCGGACCGTTTCCGCCGCGATGAGGTCGAACGCGCAGGTCTCGGACGAGATCGCGTACGACTCTTCGAGCTTCCCCAGCACGAGGGGCCGGAATCCGTACGGATCGCGCGCGGCAAGGATGCGGTCGGGCGTCAGCATCGCCACGGCATACGCACCCTGGACGCGGCTCAAGGCATCGACGAACGCGCCTTCGACGTCGGGCGCTTTCGACCGCGCGATGAGGTGCACGATGACTTCGCTGTCCGCCGTCGAGTTGAAGATCGCCCCCTCGGCCTCGAGCTGCTTCCGCAGCTCCTCGCCGTTGCTGAGGTTCCCGTTGTGCGCGACGGCGATCTGCCCCTTCCCGGTGGAAGCGACGATCGGCTGCGCGTTGCACAGCATCGACCCGCCGGCCGTCGAATACCGCACGTGCCCGATGGCCGTGTCGCCCGGCAGCCGCGCGATGCGCTCCTGCGTGAACACATCGGCGACGTACCCCATCTCCTTCTCGGAAATGATCCGCCCCTCGACGCTCACGCTGGCGATCCCAGCCGACTCCTGCCCCCGATGCTGCAGCGCATACAGCCCCAGGTAAACGAGGTTCGCCGCGTCCGCCCGCCCGAGGACGCCAAACACCCCGCACTCTTCCCTGAACTTGTCGAACATGCGCGTCGTGGTCAACGGGGATTGTATGCGGGGTGTTCCATCGCCCATAGGTCCCATAGGTCCCATACGTCCCATAGGTCCTACCCCGGCAGCCGCTGCCTGTGTTTCGAGTGTGATAAACATCGTACCGCCAACGAAGGAGCACATACCCATATGACCACCGCCACCCCCACCGCCCCCACCCTTCGCGAGGTTGCCGAGTCCGGGGGGAATCCGCTCCGGCTCAAGCGCATCCATCATGTCGAGTTCTGGGTGGGAAACGCCAAGCAGGCCGCGTTTTACTACCGGAAAGCGTTCGGGTTCTCTCAGGTGGCGTACTCGGGGCTGGAGACGGGGAACCGCTCCTTTGCCTCGTACGTGCTCGGGCAGGGGAAGGTGCGGTTCGTCATCTCCACGCCGTTCGATCCGACGCATGTCGCGTCCGAGCACATCAAGCGTCATGGCGACGGCGTGCGGGACATCGCCCTGCTCGTCGAGGACGCCGACTTTGCGTTCGCCGAGGCCGTGAAGCGCGGAGCGGAGCCGGTCATGGAACCGCGGGACGAGCAGGATGAGCGCGGGGCCATCCGCCGCGCGGCCATCAGGACCTACGGCGACACCATCCACTCCTTCATCTCCTACAAGGGCTACGAGGGGCCGTTCCTACCCGGATACGTGCCGGCCGTGGTCGCGGGCACGCCGGTCGGCATCGCCGCGGTCGATCACATGGTCGGCAACGTCGAGCTGGGCGCCATGCACCAGTGGTGTGACTTCTACAGCAAGGTCATGGGCTTCTCCCGCTACATCACCTTCGACGACAAGGACATCAACACCGAGTACTCCGCGCTGATGTCGATCGTCATGAGCGACGACAACAAAGTGGTCAAGTTCCCCATCAACGAACCGGCCGAGGGGAAGAAGAAGAGCCAGATCCAGGAGTACCTGGAGTGGTACTACGGGCCCGGCGTGCAACACGTGGCCCTGTTGTGCGGCAACGAGATCGAGACCGTCGCGATGCTGCGCGACAACGGCGTCGAGTTCCTCCGCGTCCCGGACAGCTACTACGACGAGCTACCGTCGCGCGTCGGCGAGATCGACGAGCCGATGGACAAGCTCAAAGAGCTGGGCATCCTCGTCGATCGCGACGAAGAAGGCTACCTCCTCCAGATCTTCACCAAGCCCGTGCAGGACCGCCCCACCGTGTTCTTCGAGATCATCCAGCGCAAAGGCGCGCGAGGATTCGGCAAGGGCAATTTCCGCGCGCTGTTCGAGTCGATCGAGCGCGAACAGGAACGTCGCGGAAACCTATGATCGGTTTTAGATCATTTAGCTCCGAGCGAGCTATGCGAGTCGAGGAGCCAACGGGCCCACGAGGCACACGCCACGCAAGCTAAGCTGGCTCCCCGACTCGCGTAGCTCGCTCGGAGCTTTGGGTGTCAGAACGAATGTACCAATCCGGTTTCGGCAACGAGTTCGCCACGGAAGCGATTGCGGGCACGCTCCCGGAGAAAGGGAACTCGCCGCAGCGCGTGAGACACGGTCTCTACGCCGAACAGTTCTCCGGCTCCGCCTTCACCGTGCCGAGGGCGATGCAGAAGCGCTCCTGGCTGTACCGCATCCGCCCGAGCGTGCTGCACGAGCCGTTCGCGGAGATCGATGCGAGGCGGCTCCGGGGGTGCTTCGATGAGATCCCGACGCCGCCGAGCCAGATGCGCTGGGACCCGCTGCCGGTCGAGGATGGAGACTTCGTCGACGGACTGACCACCATCGCCGGCAACGAAGGCGTGGGCATCCACATCTATCGCGCGAACCGCTCCATGCAGGGCCGGTTCTTCTACGACGCCGACGGCGAGCTGCTGCTTGTCCCCGAGCTGGGCGCGATCGTCGTCGCCACGGAGCTTGGGAAGATCGACGCGAAGCCGGGCGAGATCGTGGTCATCCCGCGCGGGACCAAGTTCCGCGTCGAGCTGGCCGGCAGCGAGGCCCGCGGCTACATCGCCGAGAACTTCGCCGCCCCCTTCCGCCTCCCCGACCTCGGCCCGATCGGCGCGAACGGCCTGGCCAATCCGCGCGACTTCCTCACGCCCGTCGCCGCGTACGAAGATTTCGACGGCGACTTCGAGCTCGTCGCGAAATTCGACGGCCGGCTCTGGAGCGCGCGCATCGATCACTCCCCGCTCGACGTCGTGGCGTGGCACGGCAACTACGCGCCGTACAAGTACGACCTCGCGAAGTTCAACGTCGTCAACACGGTCTCCTTCGACCATCCCGACCCGTCGATCTTCACCGTCCTGACCTCGCCGTCCGACACGCCGGGCGTGGCGAGCTGCGATTTCGCGATCTTCCCGCCGCGCTGGATGGTGGCGGAGAACACGTTCCGCCCGCCGTACTTTCATCGCAACATCATGAATGAGTACATGGGGCTGATTTATGGCGTGTACGACGCGAAGGCCGAGGGCTTCGCGCCGGGCGGCGGGAGCCTGCACAACTGCATGTCCGGACACGGTCCCGACGCCGCCACCTTCGACGCCGCCAGCAGCGCCGACCTGAAACCGAGCTACCTCGGCGACACGCTGGCGTTCATGTTCGAGTCGCGCTACCTGATCCGCCCCACCCCCTTCGCCCTGGAAACGCTGCAACCCGACTACTGGCGGTGCTGGCAGGGGCTGCGCAGGAACTTCCGTCCCGAATGAAGTCGCTGCACGTCCTGCTCGAGCACCTCATCGACTACGCGGGCCTGTTTCCGCCGGCCGCGCTGACGATGCAGGATGCCGTGCGCAACTACGCCCGCTATCGCGACGGTGAGTACGCCTGGGCCCTCGGCAAGTTCATCGTGCCCCAGGCGCGCGTCGTCGAGGTGCCGAAGGAGTTCCCGCTGAGCATCCTCGGCGTCGATGAAGTGAAGGCGACGTCGGAGGAGGAGATCGCGGAGTTCCCGCCGGACGTGTACGTCGAGATTGCGGACATCGCCCTGCTCGACGCGATCAAGCGACACGGGCAGCGGGCGAAGATCCGCACCGGCGGCATCACCGCCGACGCGTTTCCGGCCGTGCGTGACGTGGCCGGATTCCTCCGCGCCTGCAAGGCCAAGGGTGTGGCGTTCAAGGCGACGGCCGGCCTGCATCATCCGCTGCGCTGCGTGAAGCCGCTGACGTACGAGCCGAACGCGCCCACAGGAACGATGCACGGCTTTCTGAACGTCTTTCTCGCCGCGGCGATGCTCGATCACGCGGATGAGATCCTCGCCGAGACCGATCCGCGGGCGTTTGCGTTCGATGACGATCACGCGTCGTGGCGCGGCCACCGGGTGAGCACCGAGGAACTGCGGACGATGCGCCGCGACTTCGCGACGTCGTTCGGATCATGCTCGTTCGAGGAGCCGATTGGGGATTTGAAGGAGCTGGGATGGTTGTAGGTGTCATCCCGAGCGCAGTCGAGGGATCCCCCGCTTGCGTTGCCAGGGAGGAGATCCTTCGACCGTCCTCCGCTGCGCTCCGGCGGCTCAGGATGACACAGCCATGATGACCAGCGACTTTCCCATCGAGAATCTCCCCTTCGGCGTCGCGCGCGTGAACGGCGAGCGCCACATCTGCACGATCCTCCACGACGAGGTGCTCGATCTTCACGCCGCCGCCGCCGACCTCGACGAGCCCACGCTCAAAGAGCCGGTGTTGAACGCGTTCGCCGCAAAGCGCAACACGCGCGTAGTCAAAGCGAGGATGCGAAGCATCATCGCTCGCATCCCCCGCATCGCCAACGCGGAGATGCTCCTCCCCGTCGACATCGGCGACTACACCGACTTTTACGCCAGCGTCCACCACGCGACGAACGTCGGCTCGATGTTCCGGCCCGACAACCCGCTGCTGCCGAACTACAAGTGGGTGCCCATCGGCTATCACGGCCGCTCCTCGTCGATCGTTGTCAGTGGCACGCCCGTGAAGCGTCCCAGCGGACAGTTGAAGGATGACGGCGATCCGTTCGTCGGGAAGACCAAGCGCCTCGACTACGAGATGGAGCTGGGGATCGTCATCGGCGCCGGCAACGCCATGGGCGAATCGATCGCCGCGGCGGACGCGCTCGATCACGTCTTCGGGTTCTGCCTCGTCAACGACTGGTCCGCCCGCGACGTGCAGACCTGGGAGTACCAGCCCCTCGGACCGTTCCTCGCGAAAAACTTCGCCACCTCGATCTCGCCGTGGATCGTCACCGTCGATGCATTGGAGCCGTATCGCACGAAAGCGGCTCCGCGCGCGGAAGGCGATCCGCAACCGCTCCCCTATCTCGACGACGACACCGCGTTCGACATCACCGTCGAAGTGTGGCTGCGTGCGAAGTCGATGTCCGAGCCCGTGCGCCTCAGCCGCGGCAACTTCCGGGACATGTACTGGACGGTCGCACAGCTGGTCGCGCACCACACCGTCAACGGCTGCAATCTGCGCCCGGGCGATCTCCTCGCCAGCGGCACGATCTCCGGTCCAGACAAGGATGCGCGCGGTTGCCTGCTCGAGTTGACCTGGCGCGGCACGGAGCCGATCCAGCTCCCGAACGGCGAGACGCGCCGCTTTCTCGAGGACGGCGACGAGGTGATTCTGCGCGGCTATTGCGAACGGCCGGGCCTGCCGCGAATCGGATTCGGCGAGTGCAAGGGCGTCGTGATCGGTTAAGCTTTCCGCGGTCCCAAAATCATGGAAACGGCCGGCCAGCTCGTCGCGGCGCTGCAGCTCTCCGTCAAGTCGCTGCAGTTTTACACCGCCGAACATCCGCGCGGAGTGGAGGCGCTCGCGCAGCTCGAGCAGGCCTACGGCGCGCTGCTGACGCGCACCGCGCGCGTCACACTCACCGCGTCGAAAGGCACGCTGCTCCTCGACGGCCAGCCGATGCACGGCGCCGTCGGACCGCTCAAAGCCCTGGCGCTCGAATTCGAGAAGCGCGACATCGGCGGCCTCGTGCTGCTGCCCGCCGCTTCACGCCGCGAGCTCCTCGAAGTCGTGCGCATGCTGTCCACGCGTCCCGAGCAGTTGCGCGCGGCGGGTGGCGCCGAGGCGGTGCTGGCGGCGGCGGACGTCGCGCATGTGCGCGTGAGCAAGGTGCGCTACGAGGCCGTCACCGATCAGGAAGAAGTGGTCTGGTCGAGCACCCTGAAGCGGCTCGACAGCGGCGAAGCCGTGACCGTCGACGAGGCCCAGCGGATGATCGAGGCCGCGAACGCCGACCAGCTCGAGCTGCTGCGCGAGCGCCTCGCGGCCATGGGCATCACCCGCGAGCAGTTCGACGAGGTCCTGGACGTCGTGTCGTGGGACAAGCTGCCCGCCGACGACCGCGTCGCCAAGCTCCTCGCCGACAACCGCATCTTCGATTTCCCGCCCGGCAAGCTCGCGCACTTCGTCCGCGAGCTGCTCGACGCCGGCCGTCACGACGACGTGCATCGTATCGTCGAGTGCTACGTCACCGGCCTTACCAGCGACTCCTCCGCGCTGCGCCAGAGCGTGAGTGACGGCCTTGCCCAGATGGTCTCCCACGCGCTGCCAGCGAACACGGAGCAGATCGCCGGCGCCGCGCTCCTCAATCACGTGCTGCGCGAGCAGGACCCGCGCGTGAAAGGCGCCGCCATCGAGAGCGCGGCCGCGTTCCTCGCGCTGCTGGTCGGGACGTCACGCAGCGAGCCCGCCCTGCGCGTCATCGAGCGATTGGAGAAAGCGGCGCCGCAGGTGATCGCCGACCTCGCCCGCGCGCTGGCCGAGAGAGCCGAGCCAATCATCGGGCAGATCTGCGCCGCCGACGCGGAGACAGCCGCGCGCGTGGTGATGCCCCTGGTCGTCCGCCTCGGCGGCGCCATCGCGCCCGCGGTCATCGAAGCGCTCGGAAACGAGGAAGACCGCAATCGCCGCGGGCGGCTGGTGAAGGCCCTCAAGTCGATCGGCGAGCCGGCCTTCCCCGCGCTCGTCGAAGCCCTCCGCTCGCCGATCTGGTACGTCGTCCGGAACACGCTCAACGTCCTCGGCGACGTGGGCACGCCCGCGCACATCGAGCCGATCGGCAAGAAGCTCGAGCACGGCGACCCGCGCGTGCGCCGCGCCGCCGCCCGTGCCCTCGGCAAGATTGGCGACGCCGAAGCAGAGAAGATGCTCCTCGCCGCCATTCACGATCGCGATCCCGAGACCCAGGCCGAAGTGCTGCTCTGCCTCGGCGCGATGAAGTCGACGACGGCCGTGCCCGTGCTCGCGGACATGATCCGGCCGAAGGGATTCTTCACGCGCGAAGTGCCGATGATCCGCATCGCGGCGGAGAAAGCGCTGGCCGCGATCGATACCCCGGCCGCGCGCGACGCGCTCAAAATCGCCAAACGCGCCTAGAGAGACGACCGGGAGGCCTCCGGCGGGCCGGCCGGGCCGGCCCGCCGGAGGCCCTTCGTCGTCCCCTCGTGGGTCAGTTCGCGATCGAGTTGGGGCCCGAGCTTCCGCGCATCTTTCGCGCGAATCCGCGCCGCACCGCCACCTGCACCGTCTCGCGCAATTCCGCGGCGAGCCGTCCGCTGAACACCACTTCACGCCCATCGCTGAATCGGATCTCGACAGCGTGCGTTTCGTGAAACGTAATCTGCGAGACCGCTGGATCCGCGGGTTCGGGGATGAGCATGATTTCCGCAGGATACGCCAAACATGGCCACCTATGAGGTACTTGGCGGCGAGCGTGGCGTGCCGATCAAGGCCTGGACGCGCGGCGTCGCGGTCGACGACGAGGCGAAGAAGCAGCTCTACAACGTCGCCTCGCTCCCGTTCATCTACCGCTGGATCGCGGCCATGCCCGACGTGCACTGGGGCATGGGTGCGACCGTCGGCAGCGTCATTCCGACGACCAAGGCCATCATCCCGGCCGCCGTCGGCGTCGACATCGGCTGCGGCATGATGGCCGTGCGCACGACGCTCACCGCGTCGCAACTCCCCGACGACCTGAAGAAGATCCGTGGCGCCATCGAGCGTGCCGTGCCGCACGGGCGGACCGACAACGGAGGCCGTAACGACCGCGGCGCGTGGAAGTCTCCGCCGCGCGCGCAGCTCGAGGTCTGGTCGGACCTCGGGCCGCGCTACCACGACATCGTGGCAAAGCACCCCAGGCTCGGACGCGGCAATGACCTCAATCACCTCGGCACCCTCGGCACCGGCAATCACTTCATCGAGGTCTGCCTCGACGAGGAGCAGTGCGTCTGGTTCATGCTCCACAGCGGCTCGCGCGGCGTGGGCAATCGCATCGGCTCGTACTTCATCGAGCTGGCCAAGCAGGACATGCGCAAGGCCCACATCGATCTGCCCGACGCGAACCTCGCCTATCTGAAAGAGGGCACCAAACACTTCGACGAGTACGTCGAGGCCGTGCAGTGGGCGCAGGACTACGCGATGGCCAACCGTCGGCTGCTGATGGAGTCCGTCGTCGAGGCGGTCCGCCCGCTGCTCCCGCCGTTCGAGGCTAAATCCGAGGTGGTGAACTGCCATCACAACTACGTGGCGATCGAGAAGCATTACGGGCAGGAAGTGTTCGTGACGCGTAAAGGTGCCGTGCGCGCGGCGGAGGGCGACCTAGGGATCATCCCCGGAAGCATGGGCGCGAAGTCGTTCATCGTGCGGGGCAAAGGGAATCCGGAAAGCTTCCACTCCTGCAGCCACGGCGCGGGACGATCGATGTCGCGCACCGAGGCGAAGAAGCGCTTCACGATCGACGACCACGTGCGTGCGACGCACGGCGTCGAGTGCCGGAAGGACAAGGACGTGATCGACGAGACGCCAGCCGCGTACAAGCCCATCGAAGCGGTGATGAGCGCGCAGTCGGACCTCGTCGACGTCGTACACGCGCTGCGGCAGGTCGTGTGCGTAAAGGGGTGACCCCCATGTGTCATCCCGAGCGAAGTCGAGGGACCCCCTGCTTCGTTACCAGGAAGGGGATCCTTCGACCGTCCTCCGCTTCGCTCCGGCGGCTCAGGATGACACCAGGATGACACCACGAAAAGATTGTGATTTGTTCGTGAAGCCGCGCGCGACAACAGATCGTTCACAACACATTACACAGGTTGTGACGAACAACTTCATCGCGCGCGCGTAACCTCTCCTCAATCTTCAGCAGAGAGGAAACACCATGGCCCTGGCAGCGGTGGCAACAGACTGCATCGGCCCGTATCGAGTGATCCGCCAACTCGGGGCGGGAGGTATGGGTGAAGTCTTTCTCGCGCATGACGACTCCCTCGGGCGCAACATCGCCATCAAGCTGCTGCCGGCCCATCTCGCCTCCGACACCGAGCATCTCGCCCGCCTGCGCAACGAAGCCCGCAGCGCTTCCTCGCTGAACCATCCGCACATCGTCACCATCTACGAGATCGGCCGCGACGACTCGCGCCGCGCGTTCATGGCCATGGAGTACGTCGACGGCATGACCCTGCGCGAGGTCATGCGCGGCGGCGCGATGCCCCTGCGCAAGGCTCTGCAGTTCGCCACGCAGATTGCCGACGGACTGGCCGCGGCGCACAAACGCGGCCTCGTGCACCGCGACCTCAAGCCCGAGAACGTGATGGTCACCAGCGACGGCGTGGTGAAGATCCTCGACTTCGGCCTGGCCCGCTCGCTCGAGACCGCGGAGCACGGCATGAGCGAGCCGGGGATGCTCATCGGCACGTACTCGTACATGTCGCCCGAGCAGGCCCGCGCCGCGGAGATCGACTATCGCAGCGACCAGTTCTCGTTTGGTTCGATCCTGTACGAGCTCCTGACCGGATCGCGCGCGTTCGACGGCGCGAGCGGCGTGGAGACGCTGTTCATGGTCGTGCGCGACGAGCCGGCGCCGCTGTCGATCGTCGCATCGCACGTGCCTGCGCCGCTGCGCTGGATCGTCGACCGCTGCCTGTCCAAGGATCCGGAAGACCGCTACGTCTCGACGCGCGATCTCGCGCGCGACCTGCAGTACCTCCGCGATCACTTCAGCGAAGCCGGCGCCGCGACGCCGATTCGGGAGAAGGCAACGCTGGCGACGCGCATCCGGCGCCGCTGGCCGATCACCGCGGCGGCGCTGCTCGCGCTGCTCATCGGCTCGGCCGCCACGGCGTACATCCGCCGTCCCGAGCCGCGCATCATCACCTCCGAGCGCTACCTCACCTACTCCGGCCACGACTACTCCCCCGCGGTATCGAAGGACGGGAAGCTGATCGCGTTCGCGTCCAGCCGCGACGGCGTGCAGCGCATCTGGCTCAAACAGGTTGCCGGAGGGAGCGAGGTTGCGCTGACGGCGGGTCCGGACGACTTCCCGCGTTTCGCGCCGGACAGCTCCGCTCTCCTCTACATCCACGCGGATCCGGCGGCGCAGCGCGGCTCGCTCTGGCGTGTGCCGGTCGTGGGCGGTGAACCGCGGCGACTGATCGATGATGTGGCGAGCGCGGATTTTTCCCGCGACGGCTCGAAGATCGCCTTCACGCGCAACGTCCAGAGCAACAACGTCGGCCAGTCGGCGCTGTTGATCGCCGATGCGGACGGCTCGAACGCGCGCGAGGTCATGCGCACGGCGGTGGGTGCGGTGCATCCTCGCTGGTCCCCGGACGGGAAGCGCGTCGCGGTCGTTACCACAGGGGGCGGACGCGTGGTTCAAGGCGTGATGCTCGTCCACGTGGCCACAGGCAAGACCCAGGAGCTGGCGTTGCCTCCGAAAGCGGGCGAGGTGTCGACGGTCGTCTGGACCGACGACGGCAAGCAGGTCTTCTACGTGCGCGCTGAGTCCGTGGAAGCGATCGTCGGCAGCAGCGCGCGCGTGATCCGGCACGACATCGCCTCCGACGAGACCGAAGTCATCGGCTGGGCCTCGCACAACGGCGCGATGCTGGACGTCCTCGCTGACGGAAAGCTGGTGATGGACGTGCGCAGCTCGCGCGACAACTTACGCGAGATCGGGGCGGGCGGAACATCGCGCTGGGTCACACGGGGCAACAGCAGCGACCGTCAACCCGCGTACTCCCCGGACGGGAAGTCGCTCCTCTTCTCCTCCAACCGCAGCGGCAATCTCGACCTCTGGATCGCAGCGACGGACGGCACGGTGCGGCGCATCACGGACGACGGTGCGGAGGACTGGGATCCCGCGTTCACTCCCGACGGCAAGAAAATCGTCTGGAGCTCCGGCCGCAGCGGCAACCTCGAGATCTGGATCGCCAACGCCGACGGCAGCGGCGCGAAGCAGATCTCGAACGACGGCCTCGACGCGGAGAATCCCACCGCCACGCCGGACGGGTGGATCGTCTACAGCTCGTTCAACACGAAGAAGCGGGGCATCTGGCGCGTACGTTCGGACGGGACGCAGCCGACGCAGCTCGTTGCGGGACTGACCGCGCTTCCGGACGTGTCGCCGGACGGCAAGTACGCGTCGTATCTGGCGGAGGGACGCACCGTCCGCGCGAACGTTCGCGTGGTGCGCCTGGCCGACGGGAAGGACATGGGCCTGAGCATCCCCATCCGCGTCCTGCGCCGCACCTCGGCCATCCTCGGCCGCACGCGCTGGACCCCGGATGGGAAGTCGATCGCATACCTGGCGCAGAATGCGGACGGCGTGAATGGCGTATTCCTGCAGGACTTCATCCCCGGCGCGGATACCTCTGCAACCCGCCGAGAGCTGGGCGGCTTCGACCGCGAGACCGCCACCGAATCGTTCGGCATCTCGCCGGATGGGAAGACCCTCACGGTAGCGCAATGGGAACAGCTCTTCAGTCTCTTCTCGATCGAAGGATTGCCCCTGAAAAAGGAGAAAGCCTCATGACTGATTCGTCGGTAGTGATTCGCGGGATCGACGCCCGGACGTTCACGGAGATGGAGTCCTTCGTCAAGGATCTCGAGGCCCGGCCGATCGATCGCCTCCTGCGCGACCTCGGACATCTGGCCGAGCTCCCGGAGACGAAGGTGTCGCTCGTCTCGTACGTGATGTACTCGAAATACCGCGCGTCCGAGGCCTCCGAGAAGGCGCGCATCCGCGAGAGCGTGGCGGTGACCTTCGAGTCGCTCCTGCCCGGCGAATCGAAGGACCGCGTGGGACAGATCCTCGACCGCCTGCGGTAGTCAGCCCCCCGCCCCCTCTCCCCGCTTGCGGGGAGAGGGCTGGGGTGAGGGGTTGCT
>DATLOL010000095.1:0-9940 GCA_035536275.1 Thermoanaerobaculia bacterium | reverse complement strand
TCTGCATCTCGGTCTTTCATCCGTCGGCGGGCTTCGACGAAGACTCTTCTCTAAGATCGTCCCTCGCCTCACCACCGGCCACGAATGCTCCAACCCTGGCGTCTGTCGCAGGCTATTGTTCTGCCGCGCAGTCTCCTAGCCCGTTCAGGTTTGGACAGGTGTGATGTCGTCGAGAACCAAGCCGCGCAACGTCTTGTGCGCTGACACAGAGACAGTCGTGTCCCACATCGGGCGAACGATGTCCGCCATCATGCCTTCCGGAACAATGATTTTGTGCTTCTTGCCCGTATCGTCAATGAGTTGAATACGGCCCGATTGCTGGGTGTCGTCGGCAAACTTCAGAGTTCCGACGATCTCGAGCGTCTTGCCACCGCGTGGGCTAGCCGGCGATACGCGCGGTGCTTTAGGGCGCGGCGTTTTCAGCAGCACTCGTTCAGTTGAGGCATCCCGCGTCGACGTGAGGCCGACAATTTTCACATTCGAGCCATCGGGCGCAAAAGCCTTCGCAAGCGCCATGAAGTTCCGGTAGTAGGCATTATCAGGGATCTTCTGATGAATCGCTTGAACGTCCGCTGCATCGAACAGCCGAAGACACTTGAGCAATTCGTCAATTACACTAGAAACAAACTGCTCCTGCTGCGAACCGGGTAACGACATTTGTTCCGGCGCGCCGAGACGCAGCGTTACGGCGAAACTCGCCGCTCGTGGCACCGACATGAAAACTTCTAGGTCACGAGTATCCTTGTCTTTCGGCAATCCTTTCTCTCGGTAAGGTTCGCCGCGTTTGCGTTCAGCGGTGCGATACACCAACTTCTGAACAATATCAACGCGGCTGAGGAACTCTTTGCTATCGGTTACACCAAAACCGACTGAATTACCGGACATTGACAACTGAAATTCGTGCTTTTCCAGCTCGATACCGCGAAGGTCAAGATGCCGCTCAAAATTGATCTGCTCGAGAAGATCACGGAGTTCGTCAGCCACATCGTCCGGTGGGTTGCCGCCCAAACCCCGTGCGACAAGGCGTTCGGCTTCGCGTAGTTCGTTGGCTTGTAACGCAAGGGAAGCGGCGCTTCGCAATAAGATCGACCGTGTCGGTTCCAGCGAGTCGGCTGCTTCCACTAAGTCAGCCGCCTCGCGTTCGCGCGAGAACGCTTGGCGGAAGAGATTGTTGGCAGCGGTCTCGTCGCCCGCCCGCCGAGCCGCCATCGCCTCTTCGGCGAAGTTCATCGCAGCGTCGTGAAGATCGATTGAAGTAGCACTCATCGTTTCACCAACCGCGCCGCGGGTGCCCGAAAATCCACGACGGCAATATACGCAGGCACCGTGCCGCCCGGGTCGAACTTTGCGACCTGCGCCAACTTCAGCCGAACGCGTGCGGTGATTGTACCCGCCCTCGCCGATGCCGGACACCTCGAGCTTCGTCTTGCCTTGGAAGAGAAAAGTTTCCGGGCTGATGGGCCCGAGCCAATAGTCGAACCCCGTGTACTTAAAGGACCTTTCTACCACCGTTAGAGCGAGAAGCTGCTCCGCGAGGAGCAGCCCGACACCGTAAGCGCCGTGCTCAGTCGCTTCCTGCGGGTCCGCCCAAGTGCTACGCGTCGCCTCATCGGTTGGGGTCCAGGTGACTCCTAAAGTTTCCTCCGCGACACCGTCAGTCGGCATCGCTACGCCACTTGCGTGGCCGTTCGTCTCGAATGTGACGGCGGCAGCTTGCGCGAAACCTGCGGCTCGCGCGGCAGTCAACCGGGGTCGTCCCTTCGCGAGATCGTCAAGATCGAGTTGGCGCATCGTGATGAGCGCCGCATGATAGGTGAATCGAAGAACGTCGCGCTAGGTCCGGCGTATCTGTTTACCGGTCGAGGCGATGAAGGACGGGGGTAGGTCGCGAAGCATTTGCTTGAAGGTATCGATTGCTGAGACCAGGCGTTGCTTGGCGGTTCTCTGAACGCTCATAAGGATGGCTTGAACACTAGCGCCCCGAGGAGTACGGTTTCCACCCGAGGTCTTCCGGTTGATCACAGCGGGCCGGATGGCCTGTTCGGCACGGTAGTTCGTGGCGTCGACATCTGCTCGATCGAGAAAGAGGAACATCCCTTCGCGATACTTGAGCAGGTGCATGGCGAAGCGAAGACTCTCGTCATGAAGGTCAGGTTCGTCTAGAAGACCATCCATCTTCGCTTCGATCCTGTGTTTGGCGGTGCGTAGTCCACGCCTCAAGAGGCGTCCCTTCGTTCCGGCGGTTTCGCATGCCAGCGCTTCCTGCAGCACGGCGGCGCACTCGACTTCCCTTCCAAGCACACTCCACCCCCGCAGCGGGGACAGATCAGCGGACAGTCCACGGTGACTTTCCCGTCGATGTGCTTCGGGACAGCCCGCCGCCCCTGTGCGCCATACCCGCTTCCAGCCTTACGTCCCGGCTTGTTCGGACGATCCTTCTTGTTGCCGCGCGAGAAGGGGGGCAGCCTGCCGCTTGCCCGAGCGTCGCGCCTCTGCACCAGCTCAGTCCACGGCGCGCCGGCGCCGCCACACCGTCGACCACTCGCCCACTCCGCCCTCGTTCCAGGCGCGGATGCGGAAGACGTAGCGCGATCCGGGCGTACGCGTGACGGCGTAGGTGCGCGTGTCGCGCGAGAGCGGCGGCGCGATCTCCGTCCACGGGCCGTCGTCGATGCGGGCCTCGATGCGATAGCCGTCGACCGGCTGGGGCGGCGGCTCCCAGGACAGTACGTCACCGATGATGGTCAGGCGCGGCGCGGAAGGCGTGGGCGGCAGCGGTGCGTTCGCGAGGATGCGGAACGTCACCCGGGTCGTGCTCTCGAAGGGGGCCTCGCGTCGCAGCGCCGACTCGACGTACGCGAGGTCGCCGTGCGGCAGCAGCGTGATGGCGCCGCTCTCGTATCCGCGGTCGCTCTCGTCCGAGCTCACGACGAGCGGCGGCGTGGCCGTGCCGTCGTATCGGAGGAAAGTGACGTCGTTCGTGTTCCAGGCGACGTTCCGCAGTATCGCTGCTCCGCCGGGAACCGCTTTGATCGTGAACTCGAGCGCGTCGCCGTCCGCGAGCTTGATGATCTTCGGATTGGCCGGACCCGACTCGGCGATCTGCGCGGCCATCACGCCGCTGCTGCTCACCCAGGTCACGACCCACTGCCGTCCGTCCCATCCCGCGCCGAGCGCGATGAACGGGTGGAGACTCTGGTCGCCGGCGGCGAGGAGGATCGGCGTCGTGTCGATCGCGTTGAAGTCGCGATCGAGCCGCACGATCGACAGGCCGATGGTCGTCGGATAGTGATTCACGTACGTCTGGTCGACCCGCGCGGTGATCACTTCGCCGTCGCTGTTCGCGGCATACACGCGAGGCTGTCCGGCCACGGCCGGGAGTTGCTTGTTCGCGACGATCGTTCCGGACGGCGTCATGCGCGCGATCATGCGGTCGCCGTGGACGAATACGTAGTCGCTGCCGGCGGAGAGGATCCGCTGCGGCACGAATGGGAGCGCAATGGGATTGCCGATCGGATTGCCGCGCGCGTCGAGTCGTTGCACCTGGTCCGCGCCGAGGTGCAGCAGGAACTCCTCGCCGGTGCCGGCGACCAGCACGTTCGCGACGTCGTCCGCGACCGCGCGCTCGCTCCAGCTTCCGTCCGCGTCGCGGAAGCCGGCGTGCACTGCGTTCGCCTCGCGCCACACCACGAGCGTCCCCTGCGATGACGCCTCCGCCGCGACGAGCGACTGCTCGGCCGCGGTGTACGAGGCCGGAATCGACGTCGCGGCGTCGAACGGAACGGGACCGGCGTGAATGACGTCGTGGTACCGCGCGTTCGTCCAGGCCGCGAGCACGCCGTCGCCGAAGACGCCGAGGGAGGCCTCGAAGGCGGGACGCGCATCGCGCCGCTCGACGACGCGCGCGGCGGCATCGAGTTGCACCACTTGCAACGTCGCCTTGTCGTCGAGGTGAAAGTCGCGCGTGTATCCGACGACCCACTTCGCGCCGTTCCAGACGACGGACGGGTCGCCGTGGAACGGCTGGTCGAGCTCCACCGCCGCACCGACCGTGCCGTCCGCTTCGATGACCCGCGACACCGCCGGCATGCACAGCCGCCCCTCGGCACACGCGGCGACGCCGAGGTAGCGGCGGCCGTCGCTGGCGATGGCCACGCCGGCGCCGTACTGGTGAAAGACCGTCTTCGACTGCAGCCGCCCGCTCGCATCGAAGAAGAGCAGCGAAGGCTCGATCACGTTCGGCACGAGCGCGGCGAAGGAGTCGCCATTGCTGGCCAGCGCAACCGGTCCGTCGGTGGGGATGGAGAAGTCGCGCGGCTGCGCATCGACGGGCCGGCCATCGCGCGTCAGCAGCAGTGCGTGCAGGCCGACATTGTTCGTCGGGACGACGAACGACGAGTAGAGCAGCAGAACGTTCCGGCCGTTGAACGCAACGCGCGGCGTCCCGCCATGCTCGGCGATGCGGAACGCCTCGCCGCGAGGCTCGCCGTTCGCGTCGAACGTCTGCGCGAACACGCCGCCGCCCACATGCGCCGCCAACGGCGTGGTGACGACGACGAAGCTCCCGCCCGTCCAGACGACGTCATACGAGCCCTCGCCGACCACCCGGCTCATGGTGAAGCGGCCGTTGACGAGGCGGGACATGCGCACGGTCTGACCGTATGTCCAGAAAACGACAGGCTCGCGCCTGTTCGAGACCACGCGGGGATCGCTCCCGCGGGCGACGCCGTAGCGGGTGGCCGTGAGCGGGAACGGATCGCCGAGGTTGGACGGCTGCGCGGCGATCGCCGATGCGAGACCGACGAGTACCGCAAGAATGCAGACTCGCGGGAGCATGCCGCATTGTAAGTTATTTACACCGACACCGACCAGAGCTCGCGCTGCCGGGTGATGCCTTTGGCGAGCTCGACGCGCTCGTTGCCGAGGCCCTGCTCGGCGTCGGCGATGACCCGCTGCTTCGTGGCGATCTCGGCGCGGAGCGTCGCCAGCTCGCCGCGCCGCAGCTCCAGGCGTCGCGAGAGCGTGTCCGTCGCGCGTGCATGCTCGCGTGACTGCGCGGCCAGCGTGCGGCGTCGCGTGTCGAGATCGCGCGACGCGGCCATGGCCTGCTCGAACGTGGGGCCGTCCATGCCGCCGCGATCGATGTGCTGGCGCATGGACTCCGAGGCGGACGAAACCTGCGCGAGCTCGATGTCCGTCGCCGAGGCCGCCGCCTGCACGCGCTGCAGGTCTGTCTCGAGCTCGTCGATCGCAGCGAGCGTTGCGTCATGGCGTTGCGTCAGCGGATCGAGCTCCCCGCGCGCCGCCGAGCCGAGCTTCTGCCACTGCTCGACCAGCAGCTCGTGCATGCGCATCTCGCGCGCGGTCTCGCGGCGGCGCTCATCCTCCTGCCGGATGCGCGAGTACGTGTTCAGGCACCAGTCCTCGAACCGCAGCGGATCCATCGTCCCGCCGCTCGACGCGCGCTCCGCCTCGGGCAGATAGTTGTCGAAGAGTCCCTTGCGGTACTCGTCGTACACGCTGTGCAACTGCTCGTTGAAGTACACCGCGACGCTGCGCGGCTGAAAGACTTTCAGGATCAGCAGGCCGAGGAAGAGGAAGACCAGGAAGGCGCGAATGGCCAGCTCGGCGCCGGTGAACTGCGGTGACTTCAGGAGATCGCGCAGCAACTCGCCGCTGGAGTGCACGCCGGGCGCGAGGAAGCGCACGCCGAACTGCTGCTCGAGCTGCGGCGGAGTAAGACCGTCGAAACGCTGCAGCGCCGACGCGCGCGAGGCCTCGATCGCGGCGATCTCGCCGCGCTTGTCGGCGAGCTGGCGCTCGATGGTCTCCAGCGCGGGGCCGCGTCCGTACTTGCCGGAGAGGCCGATGCCGGCCGCCTCCTGCACGCGCTGCTGCTCGAGGATCTGCTGCTCGCGGCGCAGCTCGCGGCTGCGCGCCACGAAGGGACGCTCGACGTCCGCGCGCTTCGCCACCACAGCCCCCGCATTGCGGCGGCCCATCTCCTCCTTCACATCCTCGGCGAAGATGGCCTGGGCCAGGAACGGCGCGGTGATGAAGAGCGATGCCGAGACGATGGCCACGCGCGCGACGATGCCTCCGGCCAGCTTCAGCTTCTCGCGCCACGGAGCCTCCTCCTTGCCGAGAAGGACGCGCTCGTAGAAGCCGCGGGAGAGGTCGAGGGTCATGAAGGTGGCGTCGATGATCCAGACCAGCACGAACACGAACAGGCCGGCGGTGGCGGCGGCGAGGATGGGATTCGAGCGCGACATCAGCGCGCCCATGTAGCCCCACGCAATCCCCTCCGCGGTGGCCATGGTCAGAATGATCAGCCGCGCGGAAAAGAGCCAGAAGTCGGCGCTGCGCGTGAGCAGCTCGTCGCCGAACGGTTTGAGGGCAAGACGCCGCAGGAGCATCGCGAGAAGAGTCCTTTCACGCGCTACTACGCTCGCGGGTGCGTTTCCGTAGACAGGCAATCGGCCCAATCGTCGCGCTGCCGGCGGAAAGGCATCGTCAGGATTCGACCGAGGGTGACGTCGCGAGGGTCCTGGTACGCGGGGATGCCGATCCTGACCTCCTCGTCGGGCACGTCGAGGCGGAAGGTGCGGTGGAGGACATCCCAGAACGAGAAGATCGACGACCAGTTGCTGTTCGTCTGATCCGGCCGCGCGGCGTGATGGATTCCGTGCATGCGCGGCGTGACGATGAGCCGCACGAGCACGGACTCGAAGCGCTTCGGCAGGCGCGTGTTCGAGTGATGGAACAGGACGGCGGCGAAGAGGAGGGTCTGCCAGATCGCGACCGCGAGCGGATCCGCGCCGATGATCGCGATCTGCGCCGCGCGCACCGGCATCGACAGCGCGAGTTCGCCGAAGTGAAAGCGCAGCGCCGTCGAGGCGTCCATGTCCCGGTCGACGTGATGGGGCAGGTGGAATCGCCACAGGAACGGGACTCGATGGTTGGCCCAGTGCCAGATGTACAGCGTGTAATCGAGCAGCAGCACGGCCACGACGATCGACCAGACGCGCGGCAGCTCGATCCAGTGCAGCAGTCCGATCTGGTGACGCTGCACGGCCGCCGCGACGGGCACCAGCAGCGGCGTCTGCAGGAGCGACATGACCGCGAAGGAGACGCCGCCGGTGGTCGCGTTGCGCGCGAGACGGCGGAGGCGCGACTCCACCCTGCCGCGCAGCGGCGCGACGGTCTCGGTGAGCGAAAATCCGAGGAACGAGATCGCCACGACGGCCGGCAGAAGCCAGAATGGGAGCGCGGACATCATCGCTGTAAACAAAATACCCGCCGCCAGCGTAATAGCTTCCGCGAAAGGAACTTTATATGACAAAGCGTTGGGTGTGTCTCGCAGTCCTGTTGCTGGTCCTCACCGGAGTCGCCGCCGCGCAGGGGACCTATCAGGTCCCGTCGAAAGAGCTGGTGGAGATCGCGGATGCGCCGCCCACACCCACCCCGGTGATCGGTCCCGGCGACTGGGTGGTCATGGCCCGTCCCGCGGTCATGTTCACCATCGCCGATCTCTCCCAGCCCGAGCTTCGCCTCGGCGGCTACCGCTTCAATCCGAACACCCGCGAGCAGACGCGCTCCACGTACGCCGTCGAGGCGTTCCTGCTGAACACGGCCACCGGCGAGAAGCGCTCGTTCAGCGGATTCCCGTCGCCGCTCCGCCTGCGCAATCCGTCGTGGGCGCCGGACGGCAACCGCGTCGCCTTCACCCTCGGCACTGACGCCGGCGTCACGCTGTGGGTCGCCGAAGTGGCGACCGGCCGCGCGGCGCGCGTCGGCAACCTGGTCCTGAACAACACCCATCCGCGCCGCCCGTACGAGTGGATGTCGGACAGCCGCTCGCTGGTGGTGCGCACCGTACCTTCGAAGCGCACCGCGCCGCCGGAGGCAAAGGGCGTCCCCGCCGGCCCGCTGGTCCAGGAGAACCTCGGCCGCCGCACGCCGTCGCGCACGCTGCAGGACCTGCTGCAGAACGAGCATGACGCCGCGGTGTTCGAGCATCACCTGCAGTCGCAGCTCGTCGCCGTCACGCTCGACGGCAAAGTTCGCGACCTCGGCGCGGCCGGACTCATCGTCCGTCACGATCCCTCCCCCGACGGCACGTACATCCTCGTCGAGACGGTGAAGAAGCCGTTCTCGTACATCGTCGCGGAGTCGCGTTTCCCGCGGCGTCTGGACGTCTGGACGCGCGATGGAAAACCTGTGCGCACGGTCGCCGACCTGCCGCTGATGGACACCGTGATTCCCGATCGCGACGCGGCCGCCGAGGGTCCGCGCGGCGTGAGCTGGCGCGCGGATGCGCCGGCGACGCTGTACTGGGTCGAAGCGCAGGACAAGGGCAATCCTCGCAACGAGGCGGCGATCCGCGATCGCGTGCTGATGCTCGCTCCGCCGTTCACCGCAGCGCCTACGGAGATCGCGGCGCTGGCCACGCGCTATGGTGGAATCACCTGGGGCAACGACGATCTCGCGCTGGTCACGGAGCGCTGGTGGAAGACGCGCCGCCTGAAGACGTGGCGGATTCATCCCGCGCAGCCGGGCACGCCCGATGTGATCTTCGATCGCTCGTCCGAGGACCGGTACAACGCGCCGGGATCGCCGGTGACGCGGAGGAACGCGCGCGGCCAGAACGTACTCGCGCTCATGAACAACGGGACGTCGTTCCTCCTCTTCGGCGACGGCGCATCGCCGGAAGGCGATCGCCCGTTCATCGATCGCTTCGATCTCGCCGAGAAGAAGGCCACGCGGCTGTGGCGCTCCGAGGGCGAGCAGTACGAGGTGCCGGTCGCGCTCCTCGACAATGACGGACGGAAGGTGCTCACGCGGCGCGAGACGCCGGCCGATGCGCCCAATTACTCCCTGCGCGATCTCTCCGCGAAGACGGCCAGCGCGATCACCAGCTTCCCGCATCCGATGCCGCAGATGGCCGGAGTGAAGAAGGAGCTGCTGCGCTACGACCGCGCGGACGGCGTGAAGCTCACCGCCACCCTCTACACGCCAGCGGGATACGACCCCGCGAAAGATGGACGCCTCCCCGTCCTGATCTGGGCGTATCCGGAAGAGTTCCTGACCGAGGACGCGGCGGGACAGGTGACGACGTCGCCGTACCGCTTCATCCGCGCGAGTCTCGCCGGCGCGCTGCCGTTCCTCATGCGCGGCTACGCGGTGCTCGACGATCCGTCGATCCCGATCATCGGCAGGAGCGGCGCGCAGCCGAACGACACGTACGTGGAGCAGCTCATCTCCGGCGCGACGGCGGCCGTCGAGGAAGTGGTGAAGCGCGGCGTGGGCGATCGCGACCGCATGGCCGTGGCCGGACACTCCTACGGCGCGTTCATGACCGCGAACCTGCTCGCGCACACGGACCTGTTCCGCGCCGGCATCGCCCGCAGCGGCGCGTACAACCGCACGCTGACGCCGTTCACGTTCCAGGCGGAAGAGCGCACGTTCTGGGAGGCGTCCGACACGTACATCAAAATGTCGCCGTTCGTGAACGCGCAGAAGATCAACGAGCCGCTGCTCCTGATCCACGGCGCGGCCGACGACAACCCCGGCTCCTTCCCCATCCAGAGCGAGCGGCTCTTCCAGGCCCTCAAAGGCCTCGGCGGCACCGCGCGCCTGGTCATGCTCCCCCACGAAGCCCACGGCTACCGCGCCCGCGAGTCGGTGCTGCACATGCTGTGGGAACAGGACCGCTGGCTGGAGACGTACGTGAAGAACGCGAAGCCGCGATAGCTCCCAGTCCCCTCTCCCCGCGTGCGGGGAGAGGGCCAGGGTGAGGGGTCGTTGATTGCAGCCGGGAACGGCCCCCTCACCCTAACCCTCTCCCCCGTGGGGGGAGAGGGGACTGGGGGGCGTAGCCCTCCCCGAGGGACTTGGGGGGCGTAGCCCTTTCCCCGAGGGGACTGGGGGGCGTAACCCT
>DATLOL010000094.1:0-11308 GCA_035536275.1 Thermoanaerobaculia bacterium | reverse complement strand
GGACCTGGGTGGGCGGGGCGCGAGGCTCATTCCTCATGCCCCTCCCGCCCAGGTCCCTCGACTCACGCTCGGGATGACACGCGAACCGCTACTCCTGCTCGTCGGCGAAGCGTTCGCGGAACAGAGGCGCGAGCATGTTGTCCACCGGCGCGTAGTCGTCGCGTAGCACGATCGCGTCGCGGGAGGCCACGTAGCGGCGGACCTCCTCCCGCGGCAGCATCACAGGGATGCGCGGCATCGCCCGCGAGCCGATGACCACGAACGTCGAGCGGTCGCTCTGCAGGTCCTCGCGCGTCTCCACCCGCACCGCCGCGCTGCCCGCGCCGAACACCGACTCCAGCGTCTTTACGTACGACGCGAGAAAGCGCCCGCGCGCGTAGTCGTCGATCACGTTCGCGACCAGCGCGCCGTCGGGACGGAGCATGCGCACGAGGTCCAGCGTGGCCTCACGCGTGGTGAGGTGATACGGCACGGACAGATCGTTGAACGCGTCGATGAACACGACGTCGTACGGCTCCCCGTTCGCGCGCATGGCCCACCAGCGCGCATCCGCGTTCACCGTCCGCAGCCGCGGACTCTTCGGCAGTCCGAAGAACCGCCGCGCCGTTCGCGTCACCTCGGGATCGATCTCGATGACGTCCACCTGCGCGTGCGGATACTCGGCTACCACCAGACGCGGGAGCGTGTATCCGCCGCCACCGATGAACAGCAGCCGGAAGTTCGCGCGCTTCCGGGCGGCCTGCACGATGACGTCGCGAAAGGCGCGGAGGTAGTCGTACTCGAGGTACGACGGATCGCGCAGGTCGGAGTACGAGTGCACGAGGTGATCGAGATGCAGGGCGTTGATCGTCTCGCCCGTGTCTTCGCGCACGCTGCGCTCCACGCGGATCGTGTAGTACTGGCTCTCGTCGAAGTGGATCGTCCCGATGCCGGAGTGCAGCACGGGGTCGTGTCGCGGCGGGAGTTGCGGCTCGGTCTGCGCGTTCGCGAACACGATGCCGCCGATGATCACCGCGGCCGCGTAGAAGCGTCCTCGGCGGCCGAGGAGATCGCCGAGGATCAGTGAGGCGGTGATGAGGACGACGCCGGTGCCGACCAGCGTCGCGCGCGTTCCGAACGCCGCCACCAGCCAGAAGCCGGTGACGAACGTCCCCACGATCGACCCGAAGGTCGAGAACGCGTAGATCTTCCCCACCACCCGCCCGGTCGTCTCGAGGTCGCGCACGGCCAGCTTCACCGCGACCGGCGAGATCATCCCCAGGAAGAATGAAGGGAGGAAGAAGAGGAAGAACGCGAGCACGACCACGCGGGAGAGCAGCGTCGTGGCGATGCGGGCACTCTCGAGGAACCCGTCGTCGCCGGCCAGGAACGACGTCGCGGGAACGATCGCGAGCGCCGTGAGACCGGCACCCAGCAGCAGCCAGCCGAGGGTGCGTGGGGATGGGTGGCGGTCGGCGAGGATGCCGCCGGCCCAGGCGCCGGCACTGATGCCCGCCAGCACGACGCCGATGATGCTGGTCCAGGTGTAGAGCGAGATGCCGACGTGCGGGGCGAGCACGCGTCCGGCCGCGAGCTCGATGACCATCGTGCAGAACGACGCGAGGAACACGGTCATCGCTGCACGAATCACCGGCGCTCGCACGCGGCGATTATCTCCCGGGAACGACGAGGGGCCTCCGGTCGTTCCCGGGGGCTACCGCAGCGCGGCCGCCACTTCCTCGTCGCCGAGGTGGATCTCTTCCTGCGGGTGGGCGAGGTAGTAGCCCTGAAGGAGGTCGATGCCGAGCTCGCGGCAGGCCTCGTACTCCTCCTGCGTCTCGATCCCCTCGGCAATGGTCTTCGCGTTGATCTTCCCCGCCAGATCGACCAGCATCTTCACCAGGTCCTGCTTGATCGGCTCGTCGGACAGAGTGGAGACGAGGCCTTTGGTGATCTTCAGGTAGTCCGGCGCCAGCGCGGCGATGGCCTCGAGCGACGCGTATCCGGATCCGGCATCGTCGATCGCCACCTCGATGCCCTTCGCGCGGAACTCGTCGAGGAGCTCGCGGAACTGCGCATAGTCCTCGATGGCAGCGCGCTCGGTGAGCTCGAAGACGAAGTGGCCGCGGTTCTCGGCGAAGAACGAGACCATCTCGTGGATGCGGAACTCCGATTCGCCGAACATCTCGGCCTCAAGGTTGAGCAGGAACTTGCGGCCGGAGAAGTCGAGGGCCTGCAGACGCTTCAGCGCGCCCTCGAGAGCGATCGCCTCGAGAGCCCAGGCCAGCTTCGCTTCGCGCGCGAAGGAGAAGAGCATGTCCGAGTTGCGGAACGAGGAGTTCGCGGGGCCGCGGGTCAGGACCTCGTATCCGAACACGGTGCCCTCCTGTGCGCGTACGATGGGCTGGAAGAGCGTGGTCACGCGTTTGCGGCGGATGATGTCGCGCAGCTCGCGGATGAGCTGCTTCTTACGCTGCTGTTCGGCGTCGCGGACGGCGTCGGCGGCTACCTGCATCCCGGAGTAGACCTGACGTTCGAGGCGGATCTGCGGGCGGTAGTCGATGCGCGCGCTACCGACGAAGAAGCCGATGTGGTCCGTGTGCAGATGGGGGAACCGCTTGCGCGTGGTGTCGATCAGTTTCTGGCGCAGGTCGTTGGCGATGCGCTCGGAGGCGTTCTCCTCGCTGAGGTCCTGGCCGCGGGTCTCGTGGAAGATGTAGAAACTCGAGCCGCCGGTGCGATGGCAGGTCACGACCGAGTTGAGGTACCGCTCCTTCGCCTCGGACATCACGATCTGTCCGACGTTGCACAGCAGCTCGTCGAAGAACGCCCATCCGTACTCGGCCTCGATCGACTCGAACTGCTCGATGTCGATGAAGACGATGCCGATCTCGCCGTGGTCGATGAGGATCTCTTTCACGCGATCGAGGACGATGGGCAGGGTCGGCAACGCGGTGGCGCGGTCGAGGAGCATGGCCTCGAGCGCCGTGCGTCCGGCCTGTGCGGCCTCGGACCTCGTGTCGATGGGACGCGCGAGCACGTTGCGCACGCGCTTGAGGACCTCGTTGCGGTCGAAAGGCTTGACGAGGTAGTCGTCCGCGCCGACCTGCAGGCCGGTGAGGCGGTCCTTCACGTCGCCGCGGCCGGTGACGAGGATGACGCCGATGGCGGAGGTGCGCTGGACGGCCTTGAGGGCCTGGCAGACCTCCCAGCCGCTGCGCTTGGGCATCATCACGTCCAGGAGGACGGCGCTGGGCAGACGCGATTGCGCGACCGCGAGCGCCTCCTCGCCGTCGCGGGCCACGAGCACCTCGCAGTCGAGAGGTTTGAGGTACGTCTTCAGCAGCAGGGCGACCTCTTCGTCGTCATCAGCAATGAGCACGACCGGCCGGGACATAGGCTGGCGGGGATCATTGCGGAAAACACGCCATGACCGCAAGCGGCATTCGCCCCTCAGTTCACCCTTCGACTCGCTACGCTCGCTCAGGGTGAACTGGAAGAGCGCGCGCGGCGCGCGTTGTGCTAACGTTCCCTCCCCATCGCGGAGAGAAAGTCAGGATTCATGATCAAGTTCGGGACCTCCGGGTGGCGCGGCATCATCGGCGAAGACTTCACCTTCGAAAACGTCCGCGTCGCCTCCCACGGCATCGCCACCTACCTCAAGAAAACAGGGCAGCAGGGATCGGGAGTGATCGTCGCGTACGACACGCGCTTTCTCTCCGAGAAGTTCGCGTCGGAAGCCGCGAAGATCCTGGCCTTCAACGACATCAAGGCCTTCCTCTGCACGCGCGACGTTCCCACGCCCTGCGTCTCCTTCGAGACCGTCCGGCGCAAGGCCATGGGCGCGATCAACTTCACCGCCTCGCACAACCCGCCCGAGTACAACGGCCTGAAGTTCTCGACCGCCAACGGCGCGCCGGCGCTGCCCGAGGTGACCAAGCAGATCGAGCGCGAGATCCATCTCGTTCAGCAGAAGAACGAGCGCATGGACGTCTACGAGAAAACCGAGCTGATTGAGGAGATCGATCCGAAAGACCGCTACCTCAACGAGCTGCGGCAGAAGATCGACGTCGACGCGATCAAGAAGAGCGGTCTGCGCATCGCCATCGACTCGCTCTACGGCACCTCCCGCGACTACCTCGACTACTTCCTCCTCGAGGCGGGCGTCGAGGTGAAGATCATCCACAACTACCGCGACCCGTACTTCGGCGGCTTCTCCCCCGAATGCAACGAGAAGAACCTCGCCGAGCTGCGCAAGATCGTCACCGACGAGAGCTACGACCTCGGGCTCGCCACCGACGGCGACGCGGACCGCTTCGGCATCATCGATGACCGCAACCGCTTCGTCTCCCCGAACACGATCATCGCGCTCCTGAGCGTGTACCTGAAGCGCTACCGCAACTTCCCGGGCGGCCTGGCCCGCTCGGTGGCGACGACGCACCTCATCGACGCGATCGCGAAGAAGCTCGACGTGCCGCTGTACGAGACGCCGGTCGGCTTCAAGTACATCGGCGAGCTCATTCTCGCCGACAAGATCGCCCTCGGCGGCGAAGAGTCCGCGGGCCTGTCCATCTATCGCCACCTCCCGGAGAAGGACGGCATCCTGGCCTGCCTGCTCGTCGCCGAGATGATCGCGCGCACCGGGAAGAAGATCGGGCAGCTCGTCGACGAGATGCACGAGGAGTTCGGCCACTATTACTCCAAGCGCGTCGACCTGAAACTGACGCCGCAGCTCAAGGAGTCGCTGGCGCAGAAGCTCTCCAACCCGCCCTCGAAGCTGAACGGCTACACGGTCCGCGACGTCAACACCACCGACGGCGTGAAGCTGATCTTCGACCAGAGCACCTGGCTGCTGTTCCGGCTTTCGGGCACGGAGCCGGTCGCGCGCGTGTACGCCGAGGCGTGCAGCCCGAAGGATCTGAAACACGTCCTGGATACGGGACGGAAGTTCGTGACCTGAGTCCTTGAACCGTTCGGCGCCGGAGGCCGTAGACGAGACATGCGAAAGCTGGCGATCGTGCTCGCAACGCTGCTCGCGACTTCCGCGTCCGCGCAGGCGTTCGACGACATCCGCCTGTACGTCCTCGGCGGCAAGAGCACGACCACCTGGCACGGACAGGCGGATCTGCAGGCCCTGAACCTCGAGCTGGGACACGCCCTCACGCCGCGCACGACCGTCGGCGTGGTCATCGCGCCGGTGAATCTGTGGCAGCCGCGGAGCTGGTTCGGCGATCAGTTCGGCGACGGCAACGAGTCCGTGCGCGCGCTGTCGGCGGCGCTGCTCCTGCGGCACAAATGGCGCGAGGGCCACTCGATCCAGCCGTACATCGAGGTGGCCACCGGACCGATGTACGCGGAGAAGCGCGTGCCCGCGTCGACGTCGCGCTTCAACTTCGTCTCGCAGGGCGGCGCGGGGGTCGTGTTCAACGGTGACGGACGGTTCCCGTTCTTCGCCGGCTACCGGGTGATGCACATCTCGAACGGCGGATACGCGCCGCGCAACCCAGGACTGAACGTCGGCGCGGCGGTGGTCGGAGTGCAGCTCAGAAGCGCCACGACGCGCCGACGCTGACGATCAGCGGATCGACGGCGACAGTGATCTCGTCGCCCTCCGCCTCCAGCGGCACGTACGCGGCGCCGGCCTCGAGCGCGATGCGCGGATGGATGCGGTAGCGCAGTCCGCCCTCGACCACCGGCGCGAGCTTCGAGTCGAACTCGCTCTCGATCCCACCGCCGGCCTGGTCCTCGAGATTGCCGAACACCACGAGCGCGCCGCCGGCACCGGCGTACGCGGATAGCCGCGAGCGCGGCGCGATGTGCCAGCGCGCCGTGGCAGAGAGGATGTCCAGTCCGAGCGTGCCGAGGTCGGTCGAGGGCGTGTACACGGCGGGATTGACGAACGTGGCCGCGGCGCGCGTCGAGAGCGCATCGGACCAGAACACTTCCGCGTGCGCGCCGAAGCCGCGGCTCGTATCGATGGTGAGGTCGTCGCTGTCGCCGGCCATCATGATGACGTGCGTCGCGCCGGCCTCGATCTCCGCCGCAGCCGCGGGCATCGCCAGCATCAGAACGGCGAGCACGCGTTTCATTCGAAGAGCGTGTCCACGTACGCCTGCGGGTCGAACGGAATGAGATCGTCCGCGGCCTCGCCCACTCCCACGAACTTCACCGGGATGTCGAACTGACGCATGATCGAGAGGATCACGCCGCCTTTCGCCGTGCCGTCCAGCTTCGTGACGACCATGCCCGTGACTTTCGCGGCCTCGAGGAACGCCGCGGCCTGACTGACGCCGTTCTGCCCCGTCGTGCCGTCGATGACCAGCAGCGTCTCGTGCGGCGCGCCGGGCAGCTCCTTCTCGATGACGCGGTGGATCTTCGACAGCTCCTGCATGAGATGCGATTTGTTGTGGAGGCGGCCGGCCGTGTCGATGACGACGACGTCCGCGCCGCGCGATTTCGCAGCCGCCACTGCGTCGTGCGCGACCGCGGCCGGATCGGATCCGGCCTTGTGCTTCACCAGCGGGACGCCGATGCGGTCGGCCCACATCTGCAACTGCTCGATGGCCGCCGCGCGGAACGTGTCGGCCGCGCCGAGGACGACGCTCTTCCCCTCCCCCTTCCAGCGCTGGGCGAGCTTGGCGATGGTGGTGGTCTTGCCCGTGCCGTTCACGCCGACGACGAGGATGACGAACGGCTTGGCCCTGCCGATGTCGATGGTCGCAGCCTTGCGTTGCGGGATGAGCGCGCGGGTCTCCTCGCGCACGACCTGGGTGAAGGTCTCCATCTTCGTGATCTTCTCGTCGCGCACGCGCCGCTCGACGCGCTCGACGAGCGCCATCGACAGCTCAGCGCCGACGTCCGCGCCGAGGAGTCCTTCCTCCAGCCCGTCGATGGCGGCCTGGGAGATCGGAAGGTCGGGAGTCAGCGACTCCTTCACCTTCTCGATGATCTCGGTGTGGGTCATGAAGAGCCCACGTTTGAGTTTGTCGAATAAGCCTTTTTTTGGTTGTTCGCCCATGGGTTCCTAACGTGTTCCCGCTTCGCGCGCCGCGATCGCGCGTTTGACCATCTCCTCGTCGACGGTGAGGATGCCGGAGTCGCGCGGCTCGAATTCGAGACTGCGGATGACGCGGCGGTAGGTCTCGCGGAGCGCGCGTGCGCCGAGGCGTTTCTGGCGGGCGGCGTCCCAGGCGATGGCCAGGAGCGCGCCGCGCGTGATCTGCAGGTCGATGCCGAAGCGCTGAAAGTATTCGCGCGAGGTCCGGAACACCGACGCCTCCGGCTCCACGAAGATGCGCGCCAGGTCTCCCTCCGCGAGATCGTTCAGCACCACGATCGACTCGAAACGCGAGACGAACTGCGGCGTCATCCCGTAGCGGAAAAGATCGTCGTACTTGAGATAGTCGGCCAGGCGGAACGGCAGCTCCTCGCGCACGTCGCCCGACGCCGACACGACGACGACGGGCTTCATCGCGACGACGTCCTGGCCGATCGTGGCCCGCCGCAGGACGTGGTCGTACAGCTCCTCGAACGCGCCGCCGGCGACGAAGAGGATCTGCGAGGTGTTGATGACGAACGTCCAGCCGTCGGCCTCGAACTCGACGTTCTCGTTCTCCATCAGCGTGAGCAGCGCCTCCTGGGCGACGATGCCCCGCACGTTCGGCTGCCCGCTCACCGTCGCGCGGATCTTGTCCACCTCGTCGACGAAGACGATTCCCCGCTGCACGGAGCGGATGATCTCGTCGGGTGACCCGCCCTTCTTGTGCGCGTTCGCGTAGAGGCGCCCCAGGACGGCCTTGCCGTAGCCCTGGCGTTCCTCGGCCAGCACGTTCGCGTTGAGGCGGACGACGTTCGCGTACTCGCCGAGGTCGGGGGTGCGGGCGAGGAACTGCTCGACGGCGCGCATCAGCGTGGTCTTTCCCGATCCCGAGTTGCCGATCAGGAGGATGTTCGGCGCCGGATGCCCGACCAGGTGCTTGACCAGCGCGACGGAGACCTCGCGCAGCGCGTCGTCCTGCCCGACGACGTCCTTGCGCAGCTCGTCGAAGATGTCCCGCGGCCGCAGGGGAAAGGTCATGCGGCGGGCATTGTAAGCGTCCACGCGCTCCAGTGGTGCGTGCCTCGGCGGCCGCCATCGTGCGCCCATCCCAAGCGCACCAGCTCGCGTGCGATGGCCGGCCGCACCGCGCCGTGCGTGGCCGCGACGACGGAGCCTTTCTCTCGCGCGAGGGTGTCGAGCAGCTTCGCGGCTTCGGCGGCGCGTTGCGCTTCTTCCCCCGATGGACGGAGGCCCCGCAGCAGAAACGCGAGCGCCCAGACGAGAGGCGGCAATCGCAGGTTGAACATGCGCGGCGGCGGGAGCTCGAGCTCGCGGAGCAGCGGGGAGATGGTCACTTCGCGATCGGGGGCGAGTCGCTGGGCGGAGGTGATGGCGCGGGGGGCATTGCTGGCGACGATGGCGGCGTTCTCGGCGAGCGTGCATAACTCGCGCGGCGGGAGGTCATCGTCGGCGATCGGCGCCAGCTCGTAGGACTCACGCCAGCGGAGGAAGCCGTCGAAATCGAGCCAGCCGGTGTGGACGTGCGCGGAGCGGCCGTGGCGGACTAACGTGATGGTGCGCGGCATTGGTTGTCGGTTGTCAGTTGTCTGTGCATTTGCGCACGACGGAACAGCACAGACAACCGACAACTAGTCAGTGTCCCACCACTTCCGGTATCGGCCTCGAACATTACCGGCCTTAATTCCGCCAGCGTGAACCACGTATCCGCGGGCGCGGATTGACGATCCGTCGGCGCGGATCGACGATCCGTCGGCGCGGACTGACGATCCGTCGGCGCGGATTGGCGATCCGTCGGCGCGGACTGGCGATCCGACGGCGCGGATTGGCGATCCGTCGGCGCGGATCGATGATCCGTCGGCGCGGATTGAGGAGCCGACGGTGCGGATTGACGATCCGCGGGCGTAAATCGGCAATCCGCGCGCGTGAACCGGCGATCGCACGTGTGAACCCGCGTGTCCGCAGCGCTGGCTGACTAGGTGACGAAGGAGAACACCACGGCCAACAGCAGCAGCGCGACGACCGCCGCCGACACCCACATCGCCTGAATGGTCGGCTTGTGCATGTTCACGGTCTCCCGGCGCTCGCCGAGGAGGTACTGGAGGTACTCGACGCGGGGACGGAGCACTCCCACTTTGTCCTCGAGGTTGGGGTAGAGGACCTCGTTGATGCCCGGCACGATTACGACGGGGATGAACGTCGCGCCGCGGCGGCGGGTGATGTAGTCCGCCAGCACTTCGTTGTGCGGCGTGTCGCTGGTGCAGACCAGGCAGTGGTAGATCGTCGTCGACTGCAGGACCGAGAGGGCCCTGGAGGCGATATCGCGCGCGCCGTAGGTCTGCACGACCGAGTCCGAGGTCTGGCGGAGCATGCGCTCGTTGACGTCGGGGACGCGGGTGAAGATGAAGATCGTCTCGCCCGAGGTGAGCGGGAGCTTCTCCGGACGGCGATAGATGGTCTCGCCGTACTCCTCCCACCACTCCGGTCCCTGTTCGGTCGTGAATCCTTCCTCGGCGAGGACGGACATCAGGCGGAGGACGGGATCGCTCCCCTCCGGAGACTCGGGTGGCTTCTCAGCTTTGAGCTCTTGCATATTTATTGACGAGGCGAATCAGATCGTCGAATTCAAAAGGTTTGCCCATATAGTCGTCCGCGCCGCATTGCCTCGCTTTTTCGGCGATGTCGCGGTCGCCGGAGACCACGACGTAGGGGATGTTTCGCGTCTCCTCGTGCGACTTCAGCGCGCTGCACAGGGCCTCGCCGCCCATCCCCTTGATGGTCAGGTCGGCGAAGATCATCGACGGGCGCTGCTCGCGCGCGGAGTCGAGCGCGCTCTGCCCGTCGGCGACGATCTGGGACTGATACCCGCTGCGCTGCAGGACCAGAGAGATCAGGCGTGCCACCTGGGGGTCGTCTTCGACGACGAGAATCACGACGGCCTCCTCAGAAATCGAAGCGAATGCGCATTCCCTTGCGAGCGTGTCCCAGAGCCGCTCCGGCCAGAGCGCCCGCGCCGTTCGCGATCGCGTCGGCCGGCGCGGTGACGCGCGTCGGCAGAAACTCCTGCCACACGTACATGCAGCCTGCCACGACCAGCGCGCCGACCACGGACAGAAGATAGGTGAACTTCCGCGGGCGCCGCGGAGAGTCGAGCGCGACGAACGCCAGAAAGCCCCAGGGCATGAACAGCAGGATGTTCGCCGTGACGGGCATGAGGAACGCGAGCAGCGCGCCGCGCGAGACCGGCTCGCGGCTCGAGCCGAGCATGCGCGCGGCCATCTCCCACAGCGGGTTTCGATCGGCGGCGTAGGCGCGCCCGCTGAGCAGGTAGAGGAGGGTGATCATCAACGCGGTGGTCAGCGCCAGCAGCGCGAACGTCACCGGCTTCCGTACCGGGATCACACGTACGTGGCGTTTGCCCATCAGGGTGGATTATCCAACAACGAATCATGATGCCGGTTCAGCCGAATTGCGAGATGCGTGCTAAGTCCGCCAGAAACCGCCAACTGTTAGAATTTGCTCAAGTTCATGCCCACGGTCCGGGTCGCCCCCTATCGACAGATCGCCAGTGAGATCGCCGCACGCCTGGCCACGGCGCGCGAGGGATGCGACGCGCTCTCCCCCTGGACCGAAGAGGTAATCGTCCCTTCGCGGGGGATGGCCGAGGCGATCGCGAAAGAGTTGCTGGTGCGATTGCCGAACGGCATCGCCGGCCTGCGGCTGCAGTCTCTCGAGGAGCTGGCCCGCAACATCCTCGCCACGCGCGGTGAGACGCCGCATGTGGCAACGGATGCCGAGCGCCGCCTTGCCATGCGCGTGGCCGTCCGCAAGTTCGATGAGCCGCTGATGTCGAGCCGCGGCATCGCGGCGATGCTGGAGCGCTCCTACCGCGACGTGCGCGACAGCGGGGCGGTCGTGCGCGCGAAGCGCGGCCTGCGCAACGTGCGCCGCACGGAGCTCGTGCTCCGAGCGTGGGGCGAGTACGAGCGGATGATCGCGTCGATGGCCGCGGTCGATCCCGCGGAGCTGCTCTCGCGTGCTGCCGACGACGTGTCTTCGGTGCGGCCGCAGTTGGTGGCGGGGTTTTACGACATGACCGGGGTGCAGCGGGCGCTCTTGGAGGCGTTGCTGCGCGCGGATCTGGTGGGCGGGGTCTGGGTGCCGACGGACATGCCATTCGCGCAGAGGTTTCTTTCGGATCTCGATCCCTGTGGAGCGGCGGGCTTCAGCCCGCCGTCGGGCTCCGGCGGGCTGAAGCCCGCCGCTCCACTA
>DATLOL010000093.1:0-8801 GCA_035536275.1 Thermoanaerobaculia bacterium | reverse complement strand
GTCTGCATCTCGGTCTTTCATCCGTCGGCGGGCTTCGACGAAGACTCTTCTCTAAGATCGTCCCTCGCCTCACCACCGGCCACGAATGCTCCAACCCTGGCGTCTGTCGCAGGCTATTGTTCTGCCGCGCAGTCTCCTAGGGTGAGGGGCAGCTCCGATACGCGCTAACTTAGGAGCGCCGGCGTCTCGCCGGTTGGCCGGGCGCCGTCTCGGCGCCCCGGGAATCCTTGGAAAATGGCGGCGAGGACGCCGGCGTTCCCAATCACGGCCCCTCACCCCAGCCCTCTCCCCGCAAGCGGGGAGAGGGGGGATTGGGTCGGTCGTCGTATACTCCGCGCGCCTCGATCGTGCCGCCCGCTCGTCCTTCCAAACGCTCGCGTCGTGAACGCCAGTCCCCCGTCGCGGAGACGGCTCCTGCTCCGGTGGTCGAAACCGTCCCGCCGCCCGAGCCGTGGCGCGCGCCGGCGATCCTGCAGGCGATCGTGATCTTCATCGCCACGTTCGCCGCGTACTGGAGCTCCCTCGGCAATCACTACGCGCTCGACGACCAGCTCGTCATCCAGCGTAACGTCGCCGTGCTGCGTGGCGTGAGCGGCATCGGCGAGATCCTCACGTCGCACGTCTACCAGAGCTATTTCGAGGGTGCGGGCGGTCACGCGGCGCCGTCGAATCGGCATTACCGCCCGCTGCCGGTGATGGTTTACGCCGTCGAGCAGAGCCTCTTCGGCCGCACCCTCGGCGACGAATACCGTGTCCTGCGTGAAGAGTTCCTCAATCCCGCGCCGAACCGGCCGCCGGGTGAGCTCGAGAAGCGGATGGTCGAGATGGAGCGCCGGATCGATCAGGCCCACCTCGACATCGCCTTCGAGCGCCACTTCATCCACGTGCTGTTCTACGCCGTGGCCATGGTGGTGATGTTCATCTTCCTCTCGCGATACCTGCTCGCCGCCATCCCGCTGGCGGGCTTCATCGCCACCCTGCTCTACGCGCTGCACCCGATTCACACCGAGGTCGTGGCGAATCTGAAGAGTCTCGACGAGATCTTCTCGATCCTGTTCATCCTCGCGACTGGCATCTTCGTCTTCGAGTGGGATCGCACGCGCAAGCCGTGGGCGATGGCGCTGGCGATGCTGTCGCTGGTCCTCGCGCTCCTCTCGAAGGAATACGCCGTGCTCGCGCCGGCGCTCATGGGCGCGGCGTTGATGCTGGTGCGGCGGCGGAAGTTCCGCGCTGCTCTCGTGTCGGTGCTGCCGCTGCTGATCCCGATCGTGCTCTATCTCGTCGTGCGCAAGGCCATGGTCGGCGAGTTCTCGCCGGCCGCGTATGGGCCCGCGGACCTCATCATCGATCCGTTCTCCAAGCTCCGTACCGGCGAGGCGGAGGGAAGCATCCTCGCGACGAAGATCGACATGATGGATGAGAACCTGCGGCTGCTCGTCTGGCCGCATCCGCTCTCCGCCGACTACTCGTACGGGGCATTCTGGTATCGCTCGTTCGGGGACTGGCGGGTGTGGTTGTCGTTCCTCATTCACGCGACCCTCGCCGCACTGACGTTTCTCGCCTGGCGCAGGCGGCACGTGCTGGCGTTTGCGGGAATCGTCTACTTCGCGTTCATGGGACTGGTGCAGGCCGGGATCGGGGTGAGCGTCGGCGAGCGTCTGGCCTTTCATCACTCGCTCGCCTTCGCCATCCTCCTCGGATGGGGCATCGCCAAGCTGCCGCGTCCCGTGGCGATCGCGGTCTGCGTCGCGATCGCGATCCCGTACGGCGTGCTGACTTACCTGCGCAATCCGGTCTGGAAGAACGACCGCACGCTCTTCCTCACCGACGTGAAGACCGTTCCCGACGCCACGTTCGCGAACGGCAAGGCCGGCTCGGCGATCCTCAACGAGGCCCTCGACCGGCTGGCCGAGCGCAATCGCCAGAACCGGCCGCTATCCCCGCAGGACCGCGAGTTCGTGAAGGAGCGCGCCGCCGCCGCGCTCGTATATCTGCGCAAATCGGTGGAGATCCACTCGACGTACGCCGGTGCGTGGATCAGCATCGGCATCGCCCATTACTACCGCGAAGAGTTCGATCAGTCCGGCAAGGCATTCGCGCGCGCGGCAGAGATCCAGCCGGGCGGGCCCGCGCTGCGGCAGTACGCGGCGAACTTCCACCTCCTCGGGACCACGCTCGCGAAGCAGGGCGATCTCGACGGCGCTCGCGAGATGTTCCGCCGCGCCGCCTCGGCCACGCCGGACGACGCACGCTATCAGTCGACCTACGGTGCGACGGCGTTCATGACCCTGCGGTTCAGCGAGGCCCGGGCCGCGTTCGAGAAGGCCATCGAGATCGATGCGAGCAACCCGCAGGCGATGCAGGGAATGGCCGCCGCCGGCGCGTACGACCGCGTGACTCAGGCGACGATCGAGCGTCCGAACGATCCGCAGGCGTTCGAGGAGCTGGCCGCGGCGTTGGAGCGCAATCCGGCGCCGAAGTTTGCCGAGGCGGCGAAGAAGGCGCGGGAGACGGCGGCGCGCCTCCGCAAGTGACGCCGCGCATGCGCGTACAATCGGGCGCATACGCATGCGCATCCTCCTGATCTCCCCGCGCGGACCTCTCTATCGTCACAAGACCGGTATCTGGAAGAAGTCGCTGCGCTACCAGCCGCTGACGCTGACCACGCTCGCGTCGCTGGTGCCGCCCGAGCTGAACGCCGAGGTCGTGCTCATGGACGAAGGGATCGACGACATCGATCCGAATGCGCAGGCTGACATCGTCGGCATCAGCGCAATCACCGGCACCGCGCCGCGCTCATACGAGCTGGCGGCGCACTTTCGCCGTCGCGGCATCAAGGTCGTCATCGGCGGCGTGCACGCGACGCTGCTGCCGGACGAGGTGATGGAGCACGCCGACGCCACCGTCGTCGGTTACGCGGAAGAGACCTGGCCGCAGCTCCTGCGCGATTTCGCGCGCGGCGAGATGAAGAAGCGCTACGACGTCTCGCCGCACCTGAAGCTCGAGAATCTGCCGATCCCGCGACGGGATCTGCTCCCCGCGAAGTACTACATCACCCCGCACACCATCGAGGCCACGCGCGGCTGCATTCACAAGTGCGAGTTCTGCGTCGTGCCCGCGGCGTGGGGCCGCCCGCTGCAGAAGCCGATCGGCGAAGTGATCGCCGACGTGCGGCAGATGAATCCGAAGAAGCTGATCTTCCTCGACCTCAACCTGATCTCCGACGTCGACTACGCAAAGGAGCTGTTCCGCGCGCTGACGCCGTTGCGCGTCCGCTGGGGTGGCCTCGCGACGACGATGATCGCCTGGGACGATGAGCTGCTCGATCTCGCCGCCGAGAGCGGCTGCGGCGGCCTGCTCCTCGGGTTCGAATCGTTGTCCGACGGTGCATTGCACGAGTCGCGGAAAGGCTTCAACTCTCGTGTCGAATACAAGACCGTCATCGAGAAACTGCACGCGCGCAAAATCGCCATCCAGGGCTGCTTCGTGTTCGGCTTCGACGATGACACGACCGAGGTGTTCGAGAAGACGGCGCAGTTCGCGATCGACACGCACATCGATCTGCCCCGCTACGCGATCATGACCCCGTTCCCCGGCACTCCGCTGCACACGCGGCTCGCGAACGAAGGCCGCATCCTCACCAGCGACTGGAGCTATTACGACGGCCAGCACGTCGTCTACCGCCCGATGCGCATGACCGCCGACGAGCTGCTGCGCGGCACCGAGCGCGCGTGGAAGATGACCTACAGCTATCGGGGCATGTTCAAACGCCTGGCCGGCTCGCGCGTCCAGCTCCCGATCGCCATCCCCGCGAACCTCGGCTATCGCTTCTACGCGCACCATCTCAACAAGTACTACACGTGCGATTGGTCGCTCCCCAGTGGAGCGGCGGCCTTCAGGCCGCCGTCAGCGGAGACCTCGGCGGGCTGAAGCCCGCCGCTCCACCATGCGACTGACCCTCATCCATCCCTGCATCGGCAGACGCGTCGGGGAGAAGTACATCCGCACCTGGCAGATGGAGCCGCTGGCGCCGGCCGTGCTGGCCGGACTCACGCCGCGCGACGTCGAGGTGAAGTTCTACGACGACCGCATGGAAGTGATCCCGTACGACGAGCGCACCGACCTCGTCGCCATCAGCATCGAGACCTACACGGCCCGGCGCGCGTACGAGATCGCCAGCGAGTATCGCAAGCGCGGCGTCCCCGTCGTGATGGGCGGCTTTCACGCGACGCTCGTTCCGGACGAAGTCGCGGAGTACGCCGACGCGATCGTGATCGGGGAGGCCGAGGGATTGTGGCCGCAGGTGATCGAGGACGCGCGGAGCGGGAGACTGCAGCCCGTGTATCGCGCGCCGAAGCGTCCGTCGCTCGCGGGCGCGATCGCCGATCGCTCGATTTTCGCCGGCAAACGCTATCTCCCGCTGGGACTCGTCGAGGCGGGGCGCGGGTGTCACTTCGCGTGCGAGTTCTGCGCGATTCAGACGTACTTTTCCAGCACGCAGACGCGGCGTCCGCCCGAAGAGGTGTGCGATGAAGTGCAGCGGATGAAGAAGCCGCTCTACTTCTTCGTCGACGACAACATCACCTCGAATCTCGATCAGGCCAAGGAGCTCTATCGCCGGCTCATCCCGCTGAAGATCCGGTGGGTGAGTCAGGCCTCGATCAACGTCGCCCACGACGAAGAGCTGCTCAAACTGCTGAAGGCCAGCGGCTGCCAGGGACTGCTCATCGGATTCGAGTCGTTGAATCCGGACAACCTCAAGCGCATGCACAAGTCCTTCAACACGATGAAGGGCGGCTACGAGGTGGCGCTGGAGAATCTCCGCCGCCACGGCATCCGTCTCTACGTCACCTTCATCCTCGGGTATGACGGCGACTCGCACGAGTCGCTGCACGAAGTCGTGCAGTTCGCCGAGCGGCACAAGTTCTACATCGTCGCGTTCAACCACCTCACGCCGTTCCCGGGCACGCCGCTGTACACGCGCCTTCAGGACGAAAAGCGGCTGCTGTTCGACAAGTGGTGGCTCGATCCCGGGTATCGCTACGGGATGGTGCCGTACACGCCCGCGGGCATGAGCGCGGACGAGGTGAAGGAAGGCTGCATCACCGCGCGCAAGGACTTCTACCGCTGGACGTCGATCGCGCGGCGGAGCATGGACCGCGTGAACGCGGGCTCGCTGTACATGGGCGCGAAGTTCTTCATGATCAATTACCTCATCCGCCGCGAGGTCACCGAACGCCGCGACTATCCCCTCGGCGACCAGGCCTTCCGCGGCGAGTTGCTGAAGGTGCGGGCGTGATCTCTCTCGGCCTCGCGTCGCGCGACGATGACGCCGGCATCCGCGCGCTCCTCGCGTCGAATCCGATGCCCGGCCGCATCCGCGTGCGCTTCGAGCGCGAGCCTTCGTATTTCGCGGGCTGCTCTCCGGATGATGACGTGCTGGTCGCGCGCGATGGTTCCGCAGTAGTGGGCGTCGCCTGTCGTTCGATTCGTCCGCTGTACGTGAACGGCTCGGTGGAGAACATCGGTTACCTCGGCCAATTGCGCGTCGACCGCGCGTACCGCGGCCAGCTCCTGACCGTGCGCGGCTACCGCCTCATGCGCGAGCTCCACGAGCAACGCCCGGCCCGCGGGTACTACACGACCATCGTCGAGGGGAACGTGCAGGCCGAGGGAGTGCTGGTGCGCAAAAGCCGAGGCGTCATGCCCCGCTACCGCTTCGTCGAGAGGTTGCACACTCTCGCCGTCCCTGTGGAGCGGCGGGCTTTAGCCCGCCGGGAAAGCCGGCGGGCTGAAGCCCGCCGCTCCACTAGCAACCTGTTCCCGGCTTACGCTCCGCAGGGACCGATCATCGAAACCGTCGCCGGTTCCGCCGCGCTCGTCGACCAGCGCGCGTACAAACAAACCGTCATCGACGGCTACTCGCGTGCCATCACCATCACCCGCCCGCTCTACAACCTCGTCGGCCGCATCAAGCTCCCCAAGCCCAACACCGCGCTGAACCACGCCTACGTCACCCATTTTCAGGCCGAAGATCCCCACGCCCTCATCAACGCCATCCTCGAAAGGGCGCAAGGCTACGATCACGTCCTTTTCGGATTCACCGAGAGCGATCCCGCGTTGGAGGCAGCGCGCGGGTTCAAGCCGGTCGAGTACGTCAGCAGCATCTACACCGTTGCCTTCGATGACCGGGACGACTTCCATGAGCGACTCCTTGCAAGACCTCGCGCCCTCGACATCAGCGCGCTGTGACGTCGTCCGCCGCGCCGAGCTCACGCGCCGCGACCGCGACGCCATGTTCGCGCTCTACACGACCTACTTTGCCACCAGCGACCGGATGACGTTCGAGCGCGACCTCGCGGAGAAGGAGTGGGTGATCCTCCTCGCCGATGACGACGGCGGCATCGAGGGCTTCTCCACGCTCATGCGCATGAGCGTCGGGCAGGCCACGATTTTCTTTTCCGGCGATACGATCGTGGCTCGCCATCGCTGGGGCTCGTTCGACCTGCCGCGGGTGTGGGCCACGCACGTCTTCGCCCACGCCGACGCGAACACGTACTGGTTCCTGATCAGCAGCGGATGGCGCACGTATCGCTTTCTGCCGCTCTTCTTCCGCGACTTCTATCCGCGCGACGCGTCGCTGAAGGCGCTGCTCGACACGATCGCGCTCTCGAGGTTCGGCGAGGCCTACGACGCCCGCACCGGCGTCATTCGCCTGGCCACGCCCGCGCCGCTGCGCGAGGGCGTGTCCGATCCCGACGCGCGCATGAGCAACCCGCACGTGCGCTTCTTCGTCGAGGCCAATCCCGGACACGCGGAGGGCGACGAGCTGGCCTGCCTGGTCCCGATCCGCCCGGACAACCTCACGCCTGCCGGGCTGAGGATGATCGGCAGGCGCTGATGCGTCTCCGCTGCGCCGTCGCCAACGGGTTATGGATCGCCGCGTCGGCGCGCTCGGCGCGCGCGTTCCGCCGCGACCTCGATCGCGTGGCCGAGGTGCAGCGGGCGATGGTGGGCGACGTGTCGGAGTTTCGGGCGCGACACCGGATCACGAACACTTTCACGCCGCCGGCCGGCGTCGAACGCTGGGTCCGGACCAGCGGCTCCACCGGTCCCGCGAAAGACATCCCGTACACGCGCGCCTTCCGCCATGAGCTCGACCGCGCCATCGCCCCGTGGATCGTCAACCTCTTTACCCATCACCCCGGCGCCTTCGCCGGCGAGGCGTACTGGTCGATCTCTCCCGACGCCGAATCCGATGAAGAAGTCCTCGGCCCCATCGCGAAACGCCTCGTGCGCGCCGTGCAGGCCGTCCCGTCGACGGTCCGGCTGACGAACGAGAACTTTCGCGAGGAGACGCTACGCTACCTCACGCGCTGCCGGACGCTCTCACTCATCTCCGTGTGGCATCCCAGCTTTCTCGACCTGCTCGTCGGCGATCTCGACACGGTGAAAGTCTGGCCGCATCTGCGAGTCATCAGTTGCTGGGCCGACGCGAATGCCGCCGGTCCCGCGGCGGCGCTGGCCTGCAAGTTCCCGCACGCGAAGATTCAACCGAAGGGACTGCTCTCCACGGAAGGTTTCGTGACGATCCCCTACGACGGCGAGCACGTGCTCGCATACCGCTCGCACTTTTACGAGTTCCGCAGCGGCGACGACGTGCGCCTCGCGCACGAGCTCGAGGTGGGCGCGCGCTACGACGTCATCATCACCACCGGCGGCGGCCTGACCCGCTATCCGACCGAGGACATCGTCGAGGTGGCCGGCTATCGCGGCCAGGCCCCGGCGCTGAAGTTCATCGGCCGCGCGAACCACGTTTCCGACCACGTCGGCGAGAAGCTCAACGAGATCTTCGTCCGCGAATGCCTCCAGCGCGTTCTGCGCGACGTCCCGCACTCCTTCGCCATGCTCGCCTGCGACGGCACCGCGTACACGCTCTTCATCGAAACGCCGGCCGTGTCGGTCCCCGTCGAGCACCTGGACCGCGAGCTCCGCACCGCCCACCACTACGACCTCGCCCGCCGCCTCGGCCAACTCGCCCCCCTGCGCGTGCAGCGAGTCCACAACGCCGCCGCCACCTACCTCCGCGTGCGCAGCGAGCACCAAACCCTCGGCGACATCAAGATCCCCGCGCTGGACCGGGAGGCGGGGTGGGGGGAGCGGTTCGGCACCTAACCTGTGGAGCGGCGGGCTTTAGCCCGCCGGTCGTCACGATGCTTCGGCGGCCGAAGCGGCCGCCGCTCCACAAGTTACGGTCGTCGCACGGTTACGGTGGATACCAGATCCACGGGTAGTCCTGCCATCGCTCGACGAGACCCTTGCGAACCGGGTTTTCGAAAATGTATGCGCGTTTCTTGTCGAGGCAGTCGCCGGAACGAACGATGCGATCGAAGGACTCGCTTTGCCAGAGCGATCCGCTTCGCGCAAGCAGCCGGTTTACGAAGTGAGCCGAGGCGCCTTTGATGCGCTCGAGGATTTTCGTGATGGAGGTCATTTCGTACGGTGTCGCGATGAGATGCACGTGATCAGGCATGACCACGACGCAATCGATCCACACGCGCGACCCGTGGTCATGAATGCACGACCGCAAGACAATCGTTCGCGCCGGCGGCGGTAGCACCGCTCGTCCCTGAGTGCAGATCGTCACGTAGTACGTGCGCTCCGGTCTCGACAGATGAGGAAGACGTCGGCGATACGCGTGAGTGTCATCTCCGACCGGCACGCGCCGATTGTCCCTCGGCGCCCCGCTGGACGTTCTTCACACCACGTCCTGTGGAGCGGCGGCCGCTTCGGCCGCCGAG
>DATLOL010000092.1:0-6475 GCA_035536275.1 Thermoanaerobaculia bacterium | reverse complement strand
GACCGACGGCGGCCGAAGCGGCCGCCGCTCCACCAGGAGGCGGAGGGGGCGCGGGCGCCAGCGCGCCGCGCTCCATGATGAACGTGCGCATCGTCTGCGGCCGGCCCTCGAACGGAAAGTCGAGCTCGGGCATCGGCGCCGCGGCCGCGGGCTTCTGCTGATTGGCCAGGTCGGTGATCTCGCTGAGCGGGACCGCGGGCGCGTCGGTGACGGCGTTCGCGTTGCGCATCGTCACGTATTGATGGAAGCCCGCCAGGACGAGGAAGGCCACCAGGAGGCTGCCGGCGATGACGATGCCCTGCCGCTGCCGTGCGAACTCGAGCACGCTCTCCGAGGTCGAGATCTCCCGCGGATGAAAGACTTCCTGCAGGATGGCCTGCGTGTCGACGCCCTTCTCGCCGGAGATCGGATCGGCGCCGCAGTACGGGCAGAGCTTCGCCGACGTGTCGATGGCACGCCCGCAGGCTGCACAATTTCCGTTGCTACTCACGGTCTGAATGATATTTCAACGCTGTACGGTGCGGAGACCGGCTGACCGTTCTCGGTGGCCGGCTTGAAGCGCCAGGTCTGAATCGCGCTGATGAGCTGTGCGGTATTGCCGCCCGGGATCATGCGCTCGACGTTCACGTCCTTGACGCGGCCGTCGCGGCCGACCATGAGCGTGAACCGCGCCGTGCCACGACCTGCCACGCGCGGGATCGGCTGGTACTGTGCGACCGGGCGCGTGCGCACCGAGGCGTTGCGGATCGCACGCGGCGAGTCGATCTCCTGCCGCGACTGCGGCGAGAGTGTGTCCGACAGCGGCCGGCGCGCGAGCGATGCCGTGCGCTGCGCCGGCTCGCGCCGGCCCTGCGCGTACGCCGGACCGGTCAGCGAGCGCGGATCGACGAGCACCGCCATCCGCTTCTTCTTCTCCGCTTCGGCGCGCCGCGCGATCTGCGCGTATTCGTCCGAGGAGACGGCGGTGGCGTCGGTGCGGGCGTAGTCGTTCGGAGCCTGGCCCGGCACGGCGGCAACCGGCGCGCTGGTGATCGGCGTCTGGTCGATGCCGCCCTGTCCCGCCGGGACGAGCGGCGTGTCCGCGCGCTTCTGTTTCACGTTCTCGGCGTTGTGGTCCTCGGCCTGCTCCTCGAGCGTCTCCGGCGCCTTCTCCGGCGCGCCATCGCGATTGATGACCATGCCGATCAGGAACGCGCAGACGAGCATCACCACGATGCCCGAGCCGATCGCGATCAACTTGCGGATGTCCATCTCCTCGGGTGGCTTGTAGTTGGCCACGGCCGGAGGCACGTTGATTTGTTCGGGCGGCGGCGGAACCATTGCCTGGTCCCAGTTGCAGTAGGGGCAGCGGCCTGCCATCGCGTCGATGGCCCGTCCGCATTTCCGGCAGGGTGTGCGTTCACTCATCGAAGGGTCTTTTGTGCAACCGACGTACCGTCCCACCAGGCCACGCCGTTTGCCGTGAGGGTCCAGCCGTTCGCGGGCACGTTCCGCGCGATCACCGTGCTCTGCTTCTTCGTGAAGCTGTACAGCGTCCCGCTGCTCGAGTCGTAGGCGATCCAGACTCGGCCGCGGGTGGCCACGCGGTCGACTCCGGTCGGAAACTCCCGGTCGCGGCGTCCGCTGGAGAGGCCGAGAAATCCGCGAATGAAGCCGCGCGCGAATGCCTCCGCGACCGACTGTCTCCCCTCGGTGATCCAGATCCGCTTCGACGACGGATCGGCAACGGCGATCATCGTTCCGGCGATGGCGAGGTCGACCGGAACGGCGCCCACTCGGAGGGTCTCGACCTTGCCGCCCCTGACGCTGCGGACCGCGGCCTCGCGCGGGTAGGTAAGGTAGACCGTGTCGCCGTCGACTTCGAGATCGGACGCGAACGGCGGAACCTGAACCGTCGCGCCGCCGATTTTCGTCAGAGCGCCGGTCGCGCGCGAGTAGAGCCACTCGTTTTTCAGCAGATCGGCCCGAACTTGTGTGTCTTCTCCGCCGACGTGGTGGAGCACGCCGCCATCGCGGGCGAGGATGAACAGCGCGTCGCCCACGAAGCTCGCGGCGATGGGTGTTTCCGCGGTCTTGATGCGTTCCGTTCTGCCGTCTTCGACGATGACCGCCTCGTTGTTGATGGCGTCGAGGACCACGACCCTGTCTTCGTGGGCGGCGATGAAGGTCGGGTGCTGGACGCCGTCGACGCGCCACGCACCGGCGAGCTCGATCCGGTGATCGTGCGCGGTGACGACGCCTTTCGATGTCGCCACGAGGAGAACGAGAGTGGCGAGAACGTTCACTCCACCGGCTCCAGGAGCAACACTCCGTTGTCTCCCACGCCGAGGATGCGATACGTCACACGAGTCGCGGCGACGGGCGCGGTCAGGCGCACGGGGACGCCGTCGATCGCGCCGTCCACGATCTCGCTGGTGAACGTCGCCGCGTCGAGGGTCGCGCGCTGCTCGGGCGTGAGCCGCTCGAACGCGTCGATGAGTGCACGCAGCTCGCTTGCTGACGGCGACTGCGACGGCACCGCGAACGCTCCGCCCTCGGCCTCGCGGCGCAGGCCCAGGAGGGTCTCGTTCGCGGGAAACTTTGCCAGCATCGCGTCGAGCAGCTCGCGCGCGGCGCGCCGGTCGCCGCGCTGCAGCGCGACGAGCGCGCGCTGCATGTCCGTCGAGGGGGCGGTCGGGTTCTTTCGATACTCGCGAATGAGCCCGGGCGAGAACGGATTGGCCTCGAACGCCTCGGCGTAAAGCCGCGCGCGCTCGTCGTCGGAAACCGCGAGCCGCGCGAGGGCCGCGAGCGCGGTCACGTCGTCGCTGCGGCCCTCGAGCACGCGGCGGTACTGTTCGCGCGCGGCATCGGTCGCACCGCGCTGCTCGTACAGCGACGCTAGCCTGAGCTGCGCGCGATTCAGGAGCGACACGTAGGCCGCCACGTCGCCGCGCACGGAGCTGTACACCTCGAAGGCCTCGGCGTCCGCCGCCTCCCGCCGCAGCGAGGCGAAGGCGTCCGAGCGCAGCGCCGTGGTCACCGTGACCAGCAACTGTTCCGCTTCCGCGACTTCACCGGTGTCGACCAGGGCGGTCGCGAGCGCGTGCTGGTAGATCGCGACGTCGAGCGGCTCCTTCGCCACCAGCACCGCGTTGCGCGCGGCACTGATCGCCTTCCGCGGATGCCCGAGGACGCGCATGGCCGAGGCGTAGAGGTTCCAGGATTCGGCGTCGTCGCTGGCGTAGCGCGCGGCCTCCTCGAGCAGCAAGAACGCGCGCGCCTCGTCGCCCAGCTTCGCCTTCGCCAGCGCGGCGTACGACGTCGCGTTCGAGTAGCGGGTCAGCCGAGACTCGCGTCGCGCGGCCATGCGTTCCTTTTCCGCCAGCTCGAACGCGCGCTGATATTCGGCGCGGGCCAGCGTGAGCTCGTTGCGCGCGGCGCGCACGTCGCCGAGGTTGAGGTGGCCGGAGAGCTGGGCCTCGAAGTCGCGGGAGCGTGCAAGCTGCTTCTCCATCTGCGCGATCTCGAAGTCCGACGCCAGACGCGTCTGCGCCAGCACCAGCACGAGCAGCAGCGCGCTCATTCCGCGAAGTACCCTTTGCGCGCCGCGACGATCTCCACCCGCGACGACTTCACCTCGATCCTGCGCCAGCCGCGCTTCGTCCCCTGGCTCTGGTACACGACCAGATAGCGGCTGTTGATGTCCTCGAGCACGCGGCGCACTTCCTTCTGCAGCGATGACGCCGACGCGCGCACCACGCGGCCGCCCGTGTTCTCCGCGGCGCGGTCGAGAAACTTCGCGTGCGAGTCGCCGAGGACGATGGCGTGGACGATGGTCCGGGTGCCGCTGATGCGGCGGAGCGCCTCTTCGTCGGACAGCACGCTGTTGCGATCGCCGCCGTCGGTGATGACGATCGCGTACGTGCGCTGTTTCGATGCGACCGAGGCCATGGCGTCACGGAGGGAGGTGCCGCCGGAAGGCATGATGGATGAGGGATGAGGAATGAGTGGGACCGGCTTCGAGACCTGATGGTTGAACAGAACGAGCGAGCTCGTGTCGCCGGGACGGAGCTGGCGCAACTCGGTCCGGATCGCGGCCACTGCCGCGTCGAGCTTCCCGCCGCCCATGCTCAGCGAGCGGTCGACAACGAACGCAAAGTGCGCGGGCGGACGTTCCTGCCGCACTTCGCGCACGGTCTGGGCGACGCCGTTCTCGCGCACGCGCAGGTCCGCGGCCTTGATCGCCCGCGAGGACCGCACGCGCAGCGGCACTTCCACGAGGTCGACGTCCAGCGTCTCGTTTGCCGTCATCGCCGCGCTGGTCACCGACGCCGTCTCGCTGACCGTGAAGCCGTTCGTCCAGACCTTCGCCGCGATCGTCCGCGCGGAGAGGGTGTCGCCGAAGTCGAAGGCCACGCGGTAGGGCGGCTTGCGCGCCACGCCGGCCAGGACGCCGTCGACGGAAAAGTCGACGCGGTCGACGGCCTTCGCGTCCGTGGTGACCTCGATGCTCTGCGGTCCGAAGAGCTGCGACCCGGGCAGCGGCGCGACGAAGGTCACCCGCGCGTTCGCCGCCGTAGCGAGCGCGAGAAGAATCAACGAGATACCGAGCCGGTGCACGATCCGGAAAACGATCTGCCGCCCGGAACGTATTCTGAGGTGACCCCTATAATGGTGGAATCGTGACCAACCCGAGGGCCCGTTACGGAATCGACATCTGCGACCATTGCACGGACTGCAAATGGCGGTCGGACAGCTTTTTCTGCCAGTTCGATCCCAAGACCCTGGAGGCCTTCGACACCATCAGCTTCGCCAACCTCTATCCCGCAGGCACGGTGCTGTACGCGGAGAACGAGCCGCCGCGCGGCCTGTTCGTCCTCTGCTCGGGCCAGGTGAAGCTCAGCATCTCCTCGGGCAGCGGCAAGACGCTCATCACCCGCATGGTCAGTGCCGGCGAGGCCCTGGGGCTGACGAGCGTGATGTCGGGCAAGCCGTATCGCGCCTCCGCGGAGACGGTCACCCCGGCGCAGCTCAAATTCGTGAAGCGTGAGGACTTCAAGCGCTTCATGGACGAGCATCGCGAGGTGTCGTTCAACGTCGCCCGCCAGCTCATCGAGGAGTGCGAGTCCGACGCGACCCAGATCCGCTCCCTCGGCCTGGCCAACTCGGCCGCCGAGCGCCTGGCCAACCTGCTCCTGGGCTGGTGCGAGGAGAGCGGCTCGCCGTCGGCGAGCGGCATGCGCTTCCCGGTGCTGATGACCCACGAGGAGATCTCGCAGCTCATCGGCACCTCGCGCGAGACCGTGACTCGCCTCCTGAAGAATTTCCGCGAGAAGAAAATCCTCACCGTCCGACGCTCCTCGATGACCCTTCACAAGAAGGACGCTCTCGAAGAGCTCCTCGATTTGTAGCTTTTTTAGCCCCGAGCGCAGTCGAGGGGCCAGCTTCCTCACGAGGAGCGGCCTCGCACCTAAGCTGGCCCCTGGACTACGCTCGGGGCTAAAAACATTCATTTGTGACGTTCGTCACAAACCCAGCTATCCACCTAACCAACGGCCCGGGTCAGTATCCACAACTGACTGGTCCATCTGTCCTTTCTGGATTTCCCCCTCAGGCGCAAATTGCACGCAGAGATGGAGGAAACCATGAACAGCAAGAACAGCAGCAGCAAGTCGGTCCTGAGCAGCATCGTTCGTAACGTCATCACCGCGGTCGCGTTGGCCGCCATCGTCACCTCGACCGCGTTCGCGGGCGAGAGCCAGCCCCACAATCCGTATACGGTCCGCGGCGTCCAGCTCCGGTCGCAGCTCCTGCCGACGACGCCGGGCGCGAACGGCGAGTCGCTCGGACCTCTCGTGTTCCAGGAAATCGTCCCGTGCCGGTTCGTCAGCACGCTCGAAGACGACAAGTACGCGGATCCCTGGGGCGGCGACGCATTCGCGAAGCATGAGAGCCGCACCTACTTCCCCAAGGGCTACCTCGTGTCCGCGACGGGCTGGGAAAACCCCTGCTCGAAGCAGATCCCGACGGACGCCGTGGCCGTGTCTCTCCGCCTGATGGCGCACACTCCCGAGAACGCGGGCACCGTGTTCCTCGCGCCGTCGTCGTACTTCGCGGCCGGCCACTCGGCGCTCGAGTTCGCGGCCAAGGCCGATGAGATGGAAGAGGCGTCGATCGTCCTCCGCAACGACGGATTCGCGATCTCCACCAACGAAGCCGCCGACCTGACCATCGACATCACCGGATTCTTCCTGCGCGACGATCCGAACGCGTACGGCGGCAAGGGTGAGAAGGGCGATCGGGGCGAGCGCGGTGAGCAGGGTCTCCAGGGCGCCAGCGGCGCGAAGGGCGAGAAGGGCGATCGCGGCGAAGCGGGCGTCCAGGGCGAGCGCGGCGAGCAGGGTCTCCAGGGCGCGACTGGCGCGAATGGCGAAAAGGGCGATCGCGGCGAAGCGGGTGCCCAGGGCGAGCGCGGCGAGCAGGGTCTCCAGGG
>DATLOL010000091.1:0-10596 GCA_035536275.1 Thermoanaerobaculia bacterium | reverse complement strand
CCTCTCCCCCAGGGGGGAGAGGGGACTGGTTTTACTCCTCGCCGACGAACTGCGCGAGCTTTGGGTGGTTCACGATGATCGTGCGGCCCGCGGTCTCCAGCAGTCCGAGCTTGCGGAACTTCTGCATGAACGCCGTGATGCGTGGGCGCGTCGTGCCCACCATCTGCGAGAGCTCTTCGTGCGAGATCTTCGGATCGACGCGGAGGTAGACGGTCTCGCGCGTGCCGAGCTTCTCGGCCATCTCCAGCAGGACCTTCGCGAGGCGGCGTTCCGAGGGCATGGTCACGAGGTCGAAGACCGCCCATTGCCGGTCGGACAGGCGCGTGGCGACGTGTTGCACAAGCGCGTCCGTCACCCGGAGGCGTTCGACCGCGGCGATGAAGTCGCGGCGCGGGACGCGGCGCACGATGGTCGGCTGCATCGCCGTCGCGGTCTCGAATCGTTTCGGCCCCGCCGTGAAGCACGACTCGCCGAACAACTCGCCCTTCGTATAGATCGCGATCAGGCAGTCCTTGCCGCCCGCCGACGCCATCGACACCTTCACCTGACCCGATTCGATCAGGTACATGGACTCGTCTTCGTCCCCGCTCGCATAGATCGGCTCCTGTGCGTTGACGCGCACGCGCGCGTCTGCCGCGGAAGCGCGATCGAATGCCTCGCGAAGGGACGGAGCGAGCGATGGTGCGCGACCGTCAATGGTGGGCATGGGCTGTACAGCGCAGCGATCGTAGGTGCCGTTCATGGCTGCGTCTGTTCACAATTGGACACCTGTAGGTGTCTGCGTTTGTAAGGAACTACCGCTCGCAGAAACACGCGAACTTTGATGCGCAACCGCGGTGCGCAATGGAAGGCGCGCACGTTTTGCGCGGCGCGCTCACGCGGTGCTCGATGGTGCACCGCAAGGGTTCTTAAACGCTCCGCATGACCAAGCGAAACGTATTGTGCGCATGCACAGAATGCGCGCCGCGCGCAAGGCGATCTACAGAGTGCGGACTACGTGGCGAGCAACAAAACGTCGGCGAACCAGCGCCGCGAATCGGTCCACGTGTTTGCGATCGTGAACTGCGACGACTCCGCGAGCGCGCGCAGCGTCGACATGTCGTGCTTGTAGGAGCTCTCGGTGTGAATGCGCTCGTCTTCGTCGAACGCGATCTCGAGATCGAGCGCGTCGATGCGCACGCGTTGTACGCGCCTGCTGACGAGATGCATCTCCATGCGCCCGTGCTCCTCGTCATAGAAGGCGAGGTGTCGGAACGCGGAGAGATCGAACGCTCCGCCGAGCTCGCGGTTGATGCGACCGAGCAGATTGAGATTGAACGCGGCCGTGACGCCGAGGGCGTCGTCGTAGGCCGGCTCGAGGATCGTCCGGTCTTTGCGCAGGTCCGCGCCGAGGAAGAGCGCGTCGCCGGGAGCGAGCGCGGAACGCAGGTCGCGCAGCATCACCGTCGACTCCTGGGGACTGAGATTGCCGATCGTCGATCCGAGGAACAGCACCACTGTCCGCGAGCGTGTGCGCGGCAGGAGCGCGAGGGGAACCGAGGGACGCCGGAAATCGGAGCGGACGGCGACGACGCGGAGGTCGTCGTACTCGCGCAGCAGATCGCGTCCGGTGCGCTCCAGCATCGACTCGTCGACGTCGACCGGGACGTATTCGAGCTCCGTCCGCCGATGGGTGAGGGCGTCGAGGAGAATGCGGGTCTTCCGTGCCGCGCCGCTGCCCAGCTCCACGAGACGGAGAGGCGACGTTCCGAGCGCGGCCGCGATCTCCGCGTGATGCGTCGTCAGCACCTGGGCCTCCGCGCGCATCACGTAGTACTCGGGCAGAAAGCAGATGGTGTCGAAGAGCGACGAGCCGAGCTGGTCATAGAACCACCGCGGCGGCAACCACTTACGCGCCGCGGTCAGGCCGACGCGGACGTCATGGGCGAAATCGTCTTCCGGCGCCGGGGCGCGCAGGAGGGCGAATCGCGGGTCTTGAGGAACCGGAGCCGCCGCGACCATCGAGGGTCTCGATTGTATGCGTCACCCGACCGCAACATCCACCGAACTTTCCGTCTCTACAATCGTCAGACCCACGGACATGTCCCGTTCCCTTTTTGCCGCCGTACTGCTCCTGCTGCCGCTGAGCGGATGTTCCTCCGGCTACTCCGACGACTCTCCCGACGAACAGCTCCGCGTGCGCCGCGGCGCGTTCGTGCACGAGGTCGTGCTGTCCGGCGAGCTCGAAGCCGCGCGCGGAGAGCTGCTGGCCGTTCCGCCGCTGCCGTCATGGCAGACCGCCATCAAGTGGATCGCCGAGGATGGCGCCCTGGTGAAGGCGGGCGACCCGGTGTCGGAGCTCGACAACACCGCGCTCACCTCCGACCTCGACACCAAACGCCAGGCCGCGATGCAGGCCGCGCAGGAGCTGCAGCAGAAAGAGTCGGAGTGGAAGGCCGACCTCGAGCAGAAAGAGCTCGAGGTGGAGAAGAAGAAATCCGATCTCAACAAGGCCCTGCTGGAGGCGAAGGTGCCGAGGGAGCTGCTCTCCGGCCGCGCCTTCGAAGAGAAGCAGACCGCGTTGCGGCGCGCGACGACCGAGCACGAGAAAGCCGTCGACACACTGCGCGGGCTGCGCGCGGCGGTGAACGCCGAGCGCCAGAACCTCATCCTCAACATCGAGAAGACCCGGCGCGAGATCGCCATCGCCGAGTACGCGATCAACGCCCTGGTGCTGCGCGCGCCGCGCGACGGCATCGTGGTCGTCAAGGACCACCAGTGGGAAGGCCGCAAGCTGCAGAGCGGCGACGCGGTGTGGGTCGGTTTCCCGATCGCCATGCTTCCCGATCTCGACACGATCCGCGTGAACGCCGCGCTGGCCGACGTCGACGACGGCAAGATCGCCAGGGGCATGCCCGTGCAGGTCACGCTCGACGGCTTCCCCGACAAGCAGTTCTCGGGACGGGTGTCGTCGATCTCCGCCGTCGCGCAGGAGAGCCGCCGCCAGTCGCTGCGGCGTCATTTCGAGGTGCTGATCGCGCTCGACCGGCTCGACCCCGCGCGCATGCGGCCCGGTCTCTCCGCACGAGTGGTCGTTCGCCGCGAGGCTCGCCAGTCGGTGCTGGTCGCTCCGCGCGCCGCGCTCGATTTCTCCGGCAAGACTCCGCGCGCGAGAGTGGGCGACGCGATGAAAGACGTGAAGCTCGGTCCGTGCAACGCGCTCGACTGCGTCGTCCTGGGTGGACTCGAGGAAGGGACGCGGCTCGCGTCGGGGGCGAAGCGCGATGCATAAGCGGCTGCGCGTCCTCATCCCGCTCGCCGCCGTGGCGCTGTTCGTCTTCGGAGGCTGGACGCTGCGCAACAAGCTCGCCGCCGATCGCCAGGGCGAATGGATCCGCGCCACGCGCGGCGACCTCGTGACCGGCTTCGAAGTGACCGGCGCGCTGGCCTCGATCTCCTCCGACTCGCTCGGGCCTCCGCCGCTGCCTGACGTCTGGGATTTCAAGATCTCGATGCTCGCCCCCGAAGGCGCCGACGTGAAGCGCGGCCAGCCCGTCCTCGGCTTCGACACGACCGAGCTGCAGCGCCGCCTCGACGAGAAGACCGCCGAGGCCGATCAGGCCCGCAAGCAGATCGACAAGGAGCGCGCCGATCTCTCGCTGCGCACGAAGAACGAGCGCCTCGAGCTGGCAAACGCCGAGGCGAAGCTGCGCAAGTCCGCTCTCAAGCTCGAGGCGCCGCCCGACATCCTCGGCATCAACGAGCGCAAGGCCGCGGAGATCGAGCACGAGCTCGCGAAGCGCGAGACGTCCGCGGCGCGCTCGCGCCTGCAGTCCCTCGAAGCCGCGGCCAACGCGCGCATCGGGCTGCTGCAGTCGAAGCTGCAGGAAGCCGCGGGCATCGTCGCGCAGACGCAGGGCTCGATCCGCCAGATGATGCGCACCGCGCCGCGCGACGGCACGGTCGTCTACGCGACGAACTGGCGCGGCGACAAGAAGAAGGTCGGCGACAGCGCCTGGAAGGCGGAGCGCGTCGTCGAGATCCCCGACCTCACGCGCATGAAAGCGGAGGGTGAGGTGGACGAGGTGGATGCGGGACGCGTCGCGGTCGGCCAGCGCGTCACGCTGCGCCTCGACGCGCGTCCCGACGAGGAGCTGCACGGCACGATCACCAGCGCCGCGCGCACCGTCCAGCGCAAGCGCGGCACGCAGGACCCGGTGAAGGTGCTGCGCGTCGAGATCGCCCTCGACAAGACCGATCCCGCGTCGATGCGCCCGGGCATGCGCTTCCAGGGCACGATCGAGGTCGGCCGCATCAAGAACGCCGTGCTCATCCCGCGCGAGGCGGTATTCGTCTCGAGCCAGGGCCCGTTCGTCTACCTCCGCGGTCCTCTCGACGTCGACCTCGTCCCGGTTCGCCTCGGGCGCCAGAACGACAAGTCGGTCGAGGTGCTGCAAGGCGTCGCCGCCGGCGAGCGCGTGCTCGTCCTGAAAGAGAAGGAAGAGGAGGAGAAGTCGTGAGGGCGCCCTCCCACGTGGCACGTCCCCTCACGCAGCGCTACGCCACCCAGTCCCCTCTCCCCGCGTGCGGGGAGAGGGTTAGGGTGAGGGGCCGCTCCTCGCACGTCGCACGTCCCCTCACCCGGCGCTGCGCGCCACCCTCTCCCCGCAAGCGGGGCGAGGGGACTGTGATGATGACACTTGGGTGTCTCCTCATCCTCCTCGCCGCCTGCTCCAAACCACAGGACGACGTCGCGACGTTCAAGGTCGAGCCGATCACGTTTGCGCGGCGTGTGACGTCCGAGGGGACGCTGAAGGCGACGAAGGCCACGCCGGTGACGGCGCCGCAGCAGGCGGAGTCGCAGATGAAGGTCGCGTGGATCGCCGACGACGGCACGCTGCTGAAGCAGGGCGACGTGATCGTCCGCTTCGATGCCACCGACTTCGAGAACCTGCTCCTGACCGGCCGCGAGGCGCGCCAGAATGCGAACAACCGGCTCACGAAGACAAGCGCCGAATCGGGCGCCACGCGCAAGAACCTCGGGCGCGACGCCCGTCTCGCGCAGAGCGAGCTCGAAGCGGCGAAGCGGTTCAAGTTCGACGACGCGGAGATCTTCTCGCGCTACGCGCGCATCGAGAACGAGGTCGATCAGGACCTGGCCTCGAGCAAGAAGCGGCACGCCGAGGACGTCCTCGGCATCCGCGGCAGCCTGGAGAACGTCGAGCGCGATCTGATCGCCATCGACGATCGCAAGGCCGGACTGAAGATCAAGCAGGCCGAGGATGGCCTGAAGGCGCTGCAGGTCGTCGCGCCGCACGACGGCATCCTCGTCCTCCAGCGCAACTGGCGCGGCGACATGCCTCGCGTCGGCGACTCGATGTGGCGCGGGCAGCCGATCGGCGAGATCCCGGAGCTGCAGTCGATGAAGGCCGAGGTCTTCGTGCTCGAGGCCGACGCCGCGGGACTGGCGGTGGACCAGAAGGCGACGCTGTGGCTGGAGGCCGATTCGAGCGTGCGCTTCAGCGGGACGGTGAAGAGCGTCGACAAAGTGGCGCGTCCGCGCATCCCCAGGCAGCCGGTGCAGTACTTCGGCGTGACCGTGGAGCTGGACCGCACCGACCCGAGGCTGATGAAGCCCGGCGCGCGCGTCCGGGCGATCCTCGAGGTGGAGAACCAGGCCAACGCCTTCGCCATCCCGCGCCAGGCCCTCTTCGAGAAGGAAGGAAAGAGGCTCGCCTACGTGAAACGCGGCGAGCGCTTCGAGCCGGTGGAAGTGACGATCGGCTCGTCGAGCGCGGGGCGGGTGGTGGTCACTCGCGGCCTGTTGAGAGGGGATCAGATCGCGCTCGAAGACCCGAGGGAGGAGTCTCAAAGTCTCAAAGGTTCAAAGTCTCAAAGTTAGAGACCGAGCCCACTTTGCGACTTTGAGACTTTGAGACTCTGAAAACCGCCATGGACCGCACCGAGACACTCACCAGCGCCCTGATCAACCTGAATCGCCACAAGCTCCGCACGTCGCTGACGATGCTGGGGATGATCTTCGGCGTCGGCGCGGTCATCGCCATGCTCTCCATCGGCGCGGGTGCGGAGAAGAAGGCGCTGGAGGCGATCGGGAAGCTCGGGTTGCGCAACGTCATCGTCAAGGCGAAGGAAGTGAAGCCGGAGGAGCGGCAGGAGCTGCGCAAGAAGTCGCTGGGCGTATCCCTCCGCGATGCCGAGGCGATCATGGAGGCGGTGCCGAACGCCGAGCGAGTGCTGCCGCGGGTCGAGGTCAAGCCGTACCAGATCATGGCGCCGGGCGCGAAGACGAAAGGCAAAGTGTTCGGCGTGTCGTGGCGCTATCGCGAGGTCGCGGATGTGCGCCTGTCGCACGGACGCTTCTTCGACGCGCGCGACGAGCACGAGCACGCCCAGGTGGCCGTCATCGGCGAGGAAGTCCGCCGCAATCTCTTCGGCTACGGCGACGTCCTCGGGCGCCAGCTCAAGGTCAACGACGTCTGGCTGGAAGTCGTCGGCGTGCTGGCCAGCAGCGCGGAAGGCGACTCGCAGTCGAACGCGAAGGAGATCTGGATCCCTGTGTCCGCGGCCATGCGCAAGTTCGACCGCGACCCGCTGGACTCGCCGGTGGACGAGCTGCTGGTCACGGTGAAAGAAGGCGTGTCCACGCGGCGCACGGCCCAGGTGATCGAGCCGCTGCTGCAGCGGCTGCACGGCGGCGCGGACGACTACGAGGTCGTGATCCCCGAGGCGCTGCTCGAGCAGAGCCGGCAGACGCAGCGGATCTTCAACATCGTCATGGGCTCGATCGCCGGGATCTCGCTCCTCGTGGGCGGCATCGGCATCATGAACATCATGCTGGCCAGCGTGCTGGAACGGACCCGCGAGATCGGCGTGCGCCGCGCCATCGGCGCGACCCGCCGCGACATCCGCGACCAGTTCGTGATCGAGTCGTTCGCGATCTCGCTGATCGGCGGCATCGCCGGGATCATCATCGGCATCGTGCTCGCGCGCGTGGTCGCGGCCTACGCGGGATGGCCGACCGTGATCACCATCAGCTCGATCATCCTGTCCACGGGCGTGTCGATCAGCGTCGGCCTGGTCTCCGGGATTTACCCCGCCGCGCGCGCGTCGCAGTTGAACCCGGTCGAAGCACTTCGTTACGAGTAGCTAACCTCCGCGCCGCTCCGTCGTAGGAGAGAACATGAAGATCTTCGCGCTGCTGCTCCTGTTCGCCACGTACGAGAACATCGCCATCCACGACAACGGGATCTCCTTCATCGACGGCGACAGCAGTCGCGCCTTCTCGGATCTCGGAAAGCGCTACGCGTATTTCGAGCGTGACGGTGTCGCCTACGTAATCCACGACCCCGCCACGCTGGCCGCGCTGCGCACGATCATGCAGCCGCAGGTGGACCTGGGCCGGCAGCAGGCGGAGGTCGGTCAGCGCCAGGCGGAGCTGGGACGCAAGCAGGCGGAGATCGGCCAGCGCCAGGCGGAACTGGCCCTGAAGCAGATCGGCGCCCGCGGCCCCGCCGCGAGCCGTCTGAGCGAACGGCAGCGCGTGTTGTCGGACGAGCAGAGCGCGCTGGCCGATCGTCAGCGGCCGCTCGCGCAGCAGCAGAGCGTCCTCGCCGAGAAGCAGCGCGAGGCGGCCCGCATCGCCCGTCCCAAGACGGAGAAGGCGTTCGAAGACGCCATCCGCAGCGGTGTGGCGAAACGGCGATAAGTGCGTGTCCAGCGGCGCGCGGTGCCCGCGCGCGCCGCTATGATGCGCCTCATGCGCGTCGCACGTCTCTTCATCATCCTGCTGATCGCCGCCGGGGCTTCCGCCGCGACGACCATCCCGCCCATCAACTACAAACATCGCGTGCTCCCGAACGGACTCGAGGTCTATTCGGTACAGGACCGGTCCACGCCCACGGTCGCGATTCACGTGTGGTATCGCGTCGGATCGAAGAGCGATCCCGCGGGCCGGAGCGGCTTCGCCCATCTCTTCGAGCACATCATGTTCAAGAGCACGAAGAACATGCCGGCGGAGATGATGGATCGGCTCACCGAGGATGTGGGCGGGTTCAATAACGCGACGACGTTCGACGACTCGACGGCGTACTACGAGGTCGTTCCGTCGAACTACCTCGAGACGCTGCTCTGGGCCGAGGCCGAACGCCTGGGCACGCTCACCGTCGACGACGCGAACTTCAAGTCCGAGCGCGACGTGGTGAAAGAGGAGTATCGCTACCGCGTCCTCTCCCCGCCGTACGGGAAGCTGTTCAATGCGCTGGTGCGGCACTCGTTCGTCGTGCATCCGTACAAGCGGCCGGGCATCGGCAGCATCGAGGAGCTCGACGCCGCGACCATCGACGACGTGAAGTCGTTCCACGCGGCGTTCTACCGTCCCGACAACGCCATCCTCATCGTGGCGGGCGACTTCGAGCAGCAGCAGCTCGACGGCTGGGTGGACAAGTACTTCACGCCGATCGGGAAGCCGGCCATGGCCATTCCGGTCGTGACGGAGAAAGAGCCGGCGCGCACGGAGGAACGGCGCATCAACGAGTACGCGGAGAACGTTCCGCTGCCGGCGCTGGCCATGACCTGGCTCACGCCGCCGGCGGCGCACGCGGACTCGGTGCCGCTGTTCGTCGCCGCCACGATCCTCTCGGAAGGGGAGTCGTCGCGGCTGCAGGAGAAGCTCGTGCGCACGTCGGTGGCGCAGGAAGCGTTCGCCGATGCGGAGATGCGCGAGGACATCGGGCTGTTCGGCGCGCTGGCGATCATGGGCAGCGACAAGCAGCCGGCGGACGCGGAGAAGCTCATCCGCGCCGAGCTGGCGTCGATGGCGAACAAGGTCACCGCCGCGGAGCTGGAGAAGGCGAAGAACCTGATCCTCACCAGCGCCCTGCGCGAGCGCGAGACCTCGAACGGCAAGGCCTTCTCCCTCGGCGAGGCGCTCATCCTCCAGCACGACGCCGGCGTCGTGAACACGGGCCTCGCGAAGGTGCAGGCCGTCACCGCCGCGGACGTGCAGCGCGTCGTCCGCCAATACCTCGTGGAAGGGAAACCGGTGGTCATCAACTATCTCGACGAATCGACGAAGGGAGGTGCGAAATGAAGCGCCTCCTCCTTTCTCTCGCCCTCGCTCTGCCGCTGATCGCGCAGCCGGTCGCGCCTCCGCCGCCCGCCGCCCCGCGCGAGGCCAAGCTTCCGCAGCCCGTCGAAAAGACGCTGGAGAACGGGCTGCGCGTGATCGTCGTGCCGAAGCACGACATCCCGCTCGTGGCAACGCGCCTGCTGGTGCGGGGCGGCGGGGCGCAGGATCCCGCGGACCGCGACGGCCTGGCCTCGCTCACGGCTGCCGTCCTGACGAAGGGCACGAAGACACGCACCGCCGAGCAGATCGCGCGGGGCGTGGAAGCCCTCGGCGCGACGCTGGGCGCCAACGCGGACTGGGACTCGATGTCGATCGACCTGTCGGTGATGTCGTCGAATCTGCCGAAGGCGATGGAGTACGTGGCGGACGTCGCCCGCAACGCGACGTTCCCGAAGTCGGAGTTCGACCGTGAGCGGGCGCAGGCCATCGAAGGACTGCAAGTCGAGCTGAGCGAGCCGCGGCCGGTCGCGTCGATCGTCGCCGCGCGGCTCGTGTTCGCCGACACGCCCTACGGCCACAACCTCGGCGGATTGCCGTCGACCCTGTCGAAGATCACCCGCGCGGATCTCGTGAGGTTCCACGCGGCGAACTACCGCCCCGACAACGCGGTGCTCGTCCTCGCCGGCGACATCAAAGCGGAGGACGCGTTCAAGCTCGCGCAAACGCAGTTCGGCGCGTGGAGGCGTGGAGCGGCGGCCGCTTCGGCCGCCGAAGACGGGGCCCGAAGCGGGCCCCGCTCCACAGGACGCATCCTCGTCATCGACATGCCCGAGTCCGGCCAGGCCGCGGTCATCGTCGCTCGTCACGGTATCCGCCGCTCCGATCCCGCCTACATGCAGGCCCTCGTCGCCAACTCCATCCTCGGCGGCGGCTACTCCTCGCGGCTGAATCAGGAGATCCGCATCAAGCGCGGCCTGAGCTACGGCGCGGGCAGCAGCTTCGATCCGCGCGCCGACGTTGGCCCATTCCGCGCCTCGACGCAGACCAAGCACGAATCGGCCGCCGAAGTCGCGGGCATCATCACCACGGAAATGGGACGCCTCGGCTCCACCGACGTCCTCGAGCCGGAGCTGGTGCCGCGCAAGGCCGCGCTCACCGGCGAATTCGCCCAGTCGCTCGAGACCACCAGCGGCATCGTGAACCGCGTCTCCGCGCTCGCGCTGCACGGCCTGCCGCTGACCGACATCAACCGCTACATCAGCGGCGTGAACGCCGTGACGGCCGAGGATGTGCGCAAGTTCTCCTCGGCGAACCTCGGGTCGAAGGACGTGAACATCGTCGTCGCCGGCGATGCGAAACAGTTCCTCGAGCCGCTGCGCAAGCAGTTCGGCGACGTGGAGGTCATCCCCGTCGCCGATCTCGATCTGTCATCGCCGACGCTCAGGGTGAGGAAAGCGAAAGAGTAAGTGTCGGCTGTCATCCCGAGCGTGAGTCGAGGGACCTGGGTGGGCGGGGCGCGAGGCTCATTC
>DATLOL010000090.1:0-56898 GCA_035536275.1 Thermoanaerobaculia bacterium | reverse complement strand
GCCACTGGGACGAATAGGACCTATACGACTTATAGGTCCTATTCGTCCTACTCGATCGAGATCTTTCGGAGCAGGTTGAAGTCCGTGAGCATCTGCCCGGTGCCCAGCGCCACGCACGCGAGCGGATCCTCCGCCAGCGTGACCGGCAGGCCGGTCTCTTCGCGGAGACGGCGGTCGAGATTCTTCAGCATCGACCCTCCGCCGGCGATGATGATGCCCTTGTCCATGATGTCGGCGCTGAGCTCGGGCGGCGTGCGCTCGAGCGCCACGCGGACCGCCTCGACGATCGTGGCCACGGTCTCGGAGAGGGCTTCGCGGATCTCCTCGTCGCTGACCACCAGGGTCTTGGGCACGCCCTCGACCAGGTCGCGGCCCTTGATCTCCATGGTCATCTCTTCATCCAGCGGGAAGGCGGAGCCGATCTCCATCTTGATCTGTTCCGCGGTGCGCTCGCCGATGAGGAGGTTGTACTTGCGCTTGATGTACTGAATGATCGCGTCGTCCATCTCGTTGCCGGCCACGCGCACGGAGCGCGAGTAGACGATGCCGGCCAGCGAGATCACGGCCACGTCGGTCGTGCCGCCGCCGATGTCCACGATCATGTTGCCCGTGGGATCGGTGATCGGAAGCCCGGCCCCGATGGCTGCGGCCATGGCCTGTTCGATCAGGTAGACCTCGGTCGCGCCCGCGCGCAGGGCGGAGTCCTTGACCGCGCGCTTTTCGACCTGGGTGATCTCGGAGGGCACGGAGATGACGATCCGCGGCTTCACCAGGAAGCGCCGTCCGTGCGCTTTCTCGATGAAGTACTTGATCATCTTCTCGGTGACTTCGAAGTCGGCGATGACGCCGTCCTTCATGGGACGGATCGCGACGATGTTGCCGGGCGTGCGCCCGAGCATCTCCTTCGCTTCCTTGCCCACCGCTTCGACGTTGTTGTTGATCTTGTTGACCGCGACGATCGACGGCTCGCGCACGACGATGCCTTTGTTCTTCGCGTATACGAGGGTGTTCGCTGTTCCCAGATCGATCGCAAGATCGTTCGAGAACATCGAGAGAAGCGATTTCACAGCCATCCGTTTGTCTTCTTTTCCTTGGTTGAGATTCCGTATGGGGCCTTGCGGCCGCGGTGCAAATCGGGAACCACTTGGAGGGAGAACTACTCTTCCACGCTCACGAACTGCGATTCTACCTTCTGATTGCCTGCCGCATCGACGGCCTTGATCACCACCACGTTGCGCCCGATCGAGGTGAAGGCGACGAGCTTCTGGAACGTGCCGTCCGAGCTCACGTCCACTTCCTCTTCATTGATGAACACGGTGGCCCCCGCCTCGGTCACGCCCGCGATCGTGTAGTACTGGCTGCCCACGTGGAAGGGCGCTTTCATGCGCAGCGTCGGCGCCGTGCGGTCCGCCGTCGTTCCCGTCTTCGTGCCGCCGCTGACCCGGAAACGCCGGAACGCCGAGAAGGGCCCGATGTCGCCGTCCGGTCCCACCGACGCGACGCGCCAGTAGAACGAGCCTTCCGAGGTGACTTCGGCGGTGGCGGAGGTCCTGGTGCGGCGCGTGTTGATCTCCTGCGTCGAGAACAGCCGCGAGCGCGACACCTGCAGCACGTAGCCGCCCGCCCCGGGCTGCGCCTGCCAGATCATCTGCACCTGCAGCCGCGGCGAGAGCTGGAACACCTGATTGTCGCCGGGCGACATGAGCGCGGGGGGCATGGTCAGCTTCTTGACCGGGGAGATCGCCCCTTCCGGCGTGGCGCTCACTTTCTCACCCGACGCCAGGCGGATCGACTCGCCGCCCTTTTCCGGCGCGACCGACGCCGCGCCGCGCATGCTCACCACCGACGTCCGTTCCTCGGCCACGCCGACCTGCGCTGACGACTGCTGCTCGACCACGACCTGCGTGCCGGGCGTGCGCACCGTCGAGGTGTCGCTCGTCGTCGCCACTTCCACCGATCCGACGCGCATCTTCACGGTGTTCGTCTTGCGGCTGGTCTGCGGGTTGACGGCCGAGAAGATCTCCAGGAGCGCGTTCGGCCCGACGGTGTAGAGCGTGCCGCTGGAGAAGATCAGCTCCGCGGAGGCGCGGTCGCCGGTCTTCACCCAGTCGCCGTTCATCAGGGCGATGTGGCCGTCGGCGTCTTTCCACTCGCCGGTGGCGCCCTTCTGATACTTCACGTCGCCTTCGACGGTGAGGAACTGCGCGTCGCTCTCGAGGTTGCCGCCGCCGCTCATCGCCGCGCGGCTGATGGTCTGCGACTCGACCGCGACCGTGTGGGCCTGTTCGTAGCGGGCGGCGACGAGGTGAGTGTTGGCCTCGTCGAATTTCTGCTGCGCGCGGTTGAACTCGCCGCGGTGCGCATTGAAGTCCGCCGAGCTGGCGAGCGCGTTCAGCGCCTGCCGGGCATCGCCCACAGCCGACTCCGCTCTCGTCTTCGGATTGGTCTGCTGGTTGTGCCAGAACCACCAACCCGCACCACCGAGGACGAGCAGGAAAACGACCAGCCCGATCTGCTTGAGCCGATCGATGGAGATCAGATACCAGTCGATATCCGCGCCGGTCTGCCGTTTTCTCGCCGCCATCTGGAACGAACGGCGTGAGTTATAGCAGTTGGCGTGGCTGCCGGGAATAGGTAAGCTGCGCCGCTTTTTCTTGAGCGCTGACCAGCTCTAGGCCACCAGGGCCCTTTCGAAAGGTAGTTTCCATGCTCAAAGCAATGCGCGACAGTTTTCATCACCTGAAGTGGGTGCTCATCGCCGTAGTTGCGGCGTTCATCTTCGGCTTTGTCTTTCTGGACATGGGCCTGGGTGGCACGTTCGGCGGCTCACAGACGGATACCAGGAACTTTGCCGCGCGCGTGAACGGCGAGACCATCGCCTACAACGACTACTACCGCGCCCTCAAGAACGTGGAGGACATGTACCGCCAGCAGTTCGGCGGGCAGTTCACGCCGGAGATGGCCCAGCAGCTCAATCTCCCGACGCAGGTCATCAACATGCTCATCGACCAGCGCCTCCTCTCGCAGGAGGCCGCGCGCATGAACCTGACCGCCAGCCCCGAGGAAGTGCGCAAGAAGCTCCTCGAGATCCCGTCCTTCACCGAGAACGGGAAGTTCATCGGCATGGAGCTCTACAACCGCTACGTGACCGGTCCCCTCGGCTACGCCAGCGCCTCCGACTTCGAGGCCGACCTCGGACGTGAGATCGCCCTGCAGAAGATGGAGAGCGCCCTCCAGCACTCCGTGGTCGTCTCGCCGAAGGCGGTCGACTCCGAGTACCGCCGCGCCAACGAGAACGCGAAGGTCCGCTTCGTTCTCCTCCCGTCCGCTCCCGCCGAGACGCTCAACGTGACGCCGGCCGAGGTCGAGGCCCACTACAAGGCCCGCCAGGCCGAATACACGCACGGCGAGCAGCGCAAGATCCGCTACATCCTCGCCGACTACGCGAAGATCCGCGCGGAGGTGAAGCCCACCGATGCGGAGCTCCGCCGCGCCTACGAGTCGGGCAAGAATGAGCTGAAGCGCCCCGCGGCCGCCCGCGTGCTGCACATCCTCATCAAGTCCGAGCCGGGCGCCACGCCGCAGGCCGACGCGGCGGCGAAGGCCAAGGCCGATTCGGTTGTCGCCCAGCTTCGCGGCGGCGCCGACTTCGCCGCTCTTGCCCGTCAGAACTCCGAGGATCCGTCGTCCTCGGGCAACGGCGGCGACATGGGCTGGGTCGACATGGGCGCGACCGTCGAGCCCTTCGAGCGCGCGATCTTCTCCATTCCTCTCAATCAGATCAGCGACCCGGTCCGCACGCCCGAGTACGGCTATCACATCGTGAAGGTGCTCGAGCGCCGCGACGAGTCCGTGCAGTCGTTCGAGGATGCGCGTCCCGCTCTCGCGGCCCGCGTCGCGAACGACATGTCGCGCGACATCGCCAAGGCCGAGATCAATCGCGTCAACGCCCAGATCAAGGCCAAGAAGCCGGAGACCGCTGACGCGTTCATCGCGCTGGCCACGGGCCGTCTCACCTCCAATGACAGCGGCTGGTTCGGCCGCAACGAGGCCATCGGTGGCCTCGGCAACAACGCCCCGCTCTCGCAGTGGGTGTACGCGGCGAAGACGGCCGACGTGAGCGATCCGATCGGCACGCCGAAAGGCATCGCCATCGCGTTCGTCGAGAACACGCGTCCGGCCGGCGTGTCGACGCTGGACGACGTGCGCGAAAAGGTGACCCAGGACGCCAAGCGCCTGAAGGGTGCCGAGGCCGCGCGCCAGCAGCTCGCGCAGATGATGGCCGGCGCGCCGAACGTCGACGCCATCGCGGCCAAGGGCGCCACCCGTCCGCCGCAGGACGTTACGATCACCCATCAGGGCAACGTCCCCGGTCTGACCGGCGACATCTCCGGGTTCCTCGACGCGGCCATGAAGGCGAACGTCGGACAGGTGCAGGGTCCGGTCGTCGTCGGCGATGGCGCCGTGGCGTTCCAGGTCGTCGAACAGAAGAAGGTGACGTCCGAGGAGCTGGCGAAGAACCGCGCGACGTACACGGATCGCCTCCGCCAGACCCAGGCCCGCCAGCTTCGCACGGTGCTCGTCGATCGCCTGCGCAAGGGGGCGAAGGTCGAGATCAACGACGAGATCACCCGTCCGACGACCACGCCGACTCCGACGGCGGGACTGTAGTTGCACGACATTCAGCCGAAGTGGGATGAGCCCGCGATCCGCGTGCTCATGATGCCGCGCGACACCAACGCGCACGGCACCATCTTCGGCGGGGTGATCCTCTCGTACATCGACCAGGCCGGCGCGATCGAAGCGCGCCGGCAGGGTCTGAAGTTCATGGTCACGGTCTCGATGGACAAGATCGTGTTCCACGAGCCGGTCTTCGTCGGCGACCTGGTGAGCTTCTGGACGGAGACCCTCCGCATCGGCAACACGTCGATCACGACGCGGGTGCTGGTCGAATCAATCCGCGTCGAGGATCCCACCAAACGCGTGACCGTCACCGAGGCCCAGGTCGTGTACGTGAACCTCGGCGAGGACCGCCGCCCCCACCCAATCGTCCGCGCCCACCCGTTCTAGTAACGCCGGCCTCCGGCCGTCCGACGTGTCATCCCGAGCGCAGTCGAGGGATCTCCTCAGCGCACGAGGCAGGGGATGCCTCGACTACGCTCGGCATGACACGCGAGACCCCATACCGTGCCGGCTGGAAGCCCGGCCGGCTCGAGTACAGTGAATGATGCGCGTTCCAGACTTCATGGGCGCGTCCGTGATTTGAACGATACGCGCGCCACGTCGATCGTCTGCCGGCCAGACATTCAACGCACGAGTCACGTTGTGAATGTCTGGCGCTCAGACATTCGCGTTCGCCCGCCCACATACGGAAGCAGCCGGGTTGATTTGCAAGACTGCACTCGGACCAAAATCTCTGTCATTCAAACTTCTCGCGATCGCCGGTGAGGCTTCGAAGGCGTCGGCGTTGCCTCGATCGTCGAGCCATTGGTTTCGATCGCTACCGGTGCCATCCCGAGTGTCTGGCCCGCAGACATTCAAACTACGAGTCGGGCTGAGAATGTCTGGCCGTCAGACATTCGGGGTCGGGGGGGAACATTCGAAATCATCCGCGTTGCTTCGAGTGCTCCTCCCGTTTTACCAATGTCGGCGATCACAGTGCCGTGATCGCCGGCGGTGTTTCGGGAAGTCGTCAGCGCTGCTTTCATGACGGAGCCGGCAGCTTCGAGAGTATCTTTTGTTCCGTCCGGACTGTCTCATTCCTGTCGAAGGAGGGGTTTTGAACAAAGAAAACCGGGCCGTCGTCCCCGCGAAGAAGCGGACCCGAGGCGCGGTCGTCGGGACTACCGCTCGAAGTGCGGTGGGCGAGCGTGGTCGCCGACGCCATGCGCACCTTCTCGATCGCGAGCATCAGGGCTCAGGATCCGGCGCAGTCGGAGCTCAGCGCCGAGGTCGAGAACCTCCGAAAGCAACTGGGCCGCACGCGCGCGGGCAGGCGAAAGAAAGGCCCGAAGCGTAAGTGAAGTGCGATGTTGCCGGTTGGCGGTTGTCTGCGAGGCGCCGCCTGAAACCAGGCAGCACAGACGAGCACAGACAACTGACAACTGATAACCGACAACACTGGTCCGCAGCCGGCGCTACTTCCGCGCGGCGCGCATCCGTTCCAGACGCTCGCGCATTTCCTTCTCGAAGCCCGCCTCTTTCGGCTCGTAGAAGCGCCTTCCCGAGAGGGCCTCGGGCAGGCACTCCATCGCCGCGGTCTGGTCTTCGAAGTCGTGCGCGTACTGATAGCCGCGGCCATAGCCGAGGTCTTTCATGAGCCGGGTCGGCGCGTTGCGGATGTGGATTGGCACCGGGGGATTGTCGCCCTGACGCACCTCGCGCACCGCCTCGCCGTACCCGACGTACGCCGCGTTCGACTTCGGCGACGCCGCGAGATACGTCACCAGTTGCGCCAGCGCCACGCCCGCCTCGGGCATCCCCAGGAAGTGCACCGTCTGCTGCACGGCGATCGCGAACACCAGCGCCTGCGGATCCGCGTTGCCGATGTCCTCGGACGCCGCGCGCACGAGACGGCGGGCGATGTACATCGGATCCTCGCCCCCTTCGAGCATGCGCACGAGCCAGTACACCGAGGCATCCGCGTCGCCGTTGCGCAGCGATTTGTGCAGCGCGGAGATGATGTTGTAGTGCTCCTCGCCCGACTTGTCGTACATCAGGGAGCGGCGCTGGAGGATCTCCTTCACCTTGTCGACGCCGACCGGTGAGTCGTCGGCGGACGCGGTCTCGACGACGAGCTGGAGGCTGGTCAGCGCCTGCCGCGCGTCGCCGGCGGACGTTGCGGCGACGAAGTCCAGGGCCGTGTCATCCAGCTCGATTCCGAACTTCTGCACGCTCGGATGCGTCGTCGCGCGGCGGAGGATCGTCACCACCTGTTCGCGCTCGAGCGCGGGGATGACCACGACTTTGCTGCGCGAGAGGAGCGCCGAGTTGACCTCGAACGACGGGTTTTCCGTGGTCGCGCCGATGAGGATGATGTCGCCCGCCTCGACGTAGGGGAGAAACGCGTCCTGCTGGGCCTTGTTGAAGCGGTGGATCTCGTCGATGAAGACGATCGTCTTCGTGCCGCGCGCCTGCCGCATCTTGCGCGCCTCTTCCATCAGCGTCTTGATGTCCTTGATCGATGTCGACGTTGCCGAGAACTGCACGAAGCGCGCGCGCGTGGTCCGGGCGATGATGCGCGCGAGGGTGGTCTTCCCTGACCCGGGCGGTCCCCAGAAGATCATCGACGGGATCCGATCGGTCTCGATGGCGTTGCGCAGGAAGCGCTTCTCGCCGAGGAGCTCGTCGAGGCCGACGACTTCATCGAGCGACGTCGGGCGGAGCCGCTCCGCGAGCGGGGCATCCGCGCCGCCCGCCGATTTCACCGGAGGAAAGTCGTCGTCGCCGAAGAGGGAGCCGCTCATCGAATTCCGACAGTTTAGTGTCATCCCGAGCCGCCGGAGCACAGCGGAGGACGGTCGAGGGATCCCCCGCCTACGGAGCGGGCACCGGTTCCAGCAAGGGATCCCTCGACTTCGCTCGGGATGACACCGAAATCAGGACAAGAGCGAGAAATCCAGATTGCCGCCGCTCACGATCACCGCCACCGGCCCGCGGGGCTTGATCTTCCCCTCGAACAACGCCGCCAGTCCCAGCGCGCCGGTCGGCTCGATGACGAGCTTGGTGCGGTACATGGCGAACTTCACGGTGTCGAGCAGCACCTCGTCCTCGACGCTGACCACGTCGCGGACCCGCTCGCGGATGATCGCGAAGTTGTTCTCACCGATGGCCAGCGTGCGCGCGCCGTCGGCGATGGTCTGTGGCGGATCGATGGTCACGATGCGGCCGGTGCGAAACGACTGCTCGCCGTCGTTGCCGGCCGCGGGCTCGACGCCGAACACGTCGACGTCGGGGCGGGCGGACGTCGCGGCGAGGGCGGTGCCGGACAGGAGTCCGCCTCCGCCGAGGGGGACGACGATGGTCGTGACGTCGGGCCACTCCTCGACGATCTCCAGCCCCACGGTCCCTGCGCCGGCGATGATGCGCGGATCGTCGAACGGGGGAATGACCGCCGCGCCGGTCTTCTGTGCCAGCTCGCGCGCGACCGTGTCACGCGTCGATGCCGTGACGCCGGCCTGCACGACCTCCGCCCCGTACCCGCGGGTGGCCTCGACCTTCGACTGCACGGAGTTCTCCGGCATGACGATCGTGGCCCGGATGCCCAGGAGCCGGGCGCCGAGGGCCACGCCCTGGGCGTGATTGCCGGAGGAGAAGGCGACCACGCCGCGGCGGCGCTCGTCATCATTTAATTGCAGCAGCGCGTTCATCGCGCCGCGGATCTTGAACGAGCCGGCGCGCTGGAGGTTCTCGCATTTCAGGCGCACTTCCACGCCCGCGCGCTCGCTGAGCGACCGGCTGCCGAGCAGGGGAGTGGTGTGGATCCAGGAGCGGAGGCGTTCGGCCGCGGCGCGGACGTCGGCTAAGTCGATCAGGGTGTTGACGTTTGGCGAACTCACCCGCGGTAGTATAAACTCGCGTCGATTATTTGATTTTCATCAAAAAGTAACTGGACACTCGGGTTGGAGGTTGGGGTTATGTGGCGATGGGTTACCCGCGGCCTGGTTCTCACCTTGGTGGCGCTCTGCGCCTCCCCGCTTCTTGCGCAGACGTTTGACTTCGTCGGGGCGTTAGACAAACCCGATCCCGAGGTCCCGCAATCCGGCCTGGTTCTCGTCCAGGGCTGGGCGCTCAGTCCGATCACGGTCAGCCGCATCGAGCTTTGGGTGGACGACGTCTTCCAGCACAAGGCGATCATGTTCCTGCCGCGCATCGACGTCGAGCGCGTCTATCCCGACTGGCCCGGCATCCACACCGCCCGCCCCGGGTTCATCACCGGCTTCCTGGCCAGCCGTTTCCCGAACGGCAATCACACCGTCGAGATCCGCGCCGTCACGGTCGATGGTGTGGTCCACGGCCTCGGCCGCCGCACGGTCACCATCAACAACACGATCAATCAGGCGCCGTTCGGCTTTACCGACATCCCCGACGCCAGCGGTGTGTTCAACGTCTCCGGCGCGTTCCCGGTCTCCGGCTGGGCCGCGGACACGGACGGCATCATGCGCATCGAGGTGATGATCGACAACGCCATCCTCCAGGGTGCCGTGTACGGCGATCCGCGTCCGGACGTCGGCGAGTCGTTCCCCGATTTCCCGGGCGCACGCTTCAGCGGCTGGATCGCGAACATCGACACCACCCGCTACACGAATGGCATCCACACGATGACCATTCGCGCGATCGACAAGTTCGGTCTCGAGAACACGATCGGCCATCGCACGATCCAGATCATCAACAACGACCAGTTCCTGCAGCCCTTCGGTTACCTCGATGAGCCGAAGAAGGACGCGGTCCTGTTCGGAACCGGTTGCGACGGCGACGATCAGCCGCCCCCGGTCTCGCCTCCGATCAATCCTCAGTCGCACCTCACCCCGGTCCGCGGCTGGGCCCTGGACCTCGCCACCCGCGGCGGCACGGGCCGCGTCGGGTACGCCGAGCTGCTCATCGACGGCGTGGCCTGGCTGTCGACCGACGACTGCGGCGTCGTGGGCGGCCGCTTCGCGAACTGCCTCGGCGTGCCGCGCTTCGATGTGGCGCGCTACTACCCGAACTTCCCCGACTCGCCGCGCGCGGGCTTCATCTTCACGCTCGACGTCGGCGCGCTGCTCGCCCTCGGCGTCCGCCCGGGCGGCCACAACATGCTCGTGCGCGTCGGTGACGTCGAAGGCACGTTCGCCGAGATCCCGAACCGCGACGGCATCAACGTCTGGTTCCAGTGCGTGGACGACGACTTCCCGTTCTCGGGCTACGGCTTCATCGAGTTCCCGACTGTGCTCGACTACGTCGGTGGCGACGTGGTCTTCCGCGGCTGGGCCCTCGCCGACAACAGCGTGATCACGGCCGTGGAGATCATCATCGACGGCAACTTCGTGGGCCAGGCCCAGATCGGCCTGCCCCGTCCGGATGTCGAAGAGCAGTTCCCGCACCTCTTCCAGCGCGCGCGCAACGCCGGCTGGGCGTTCACGATGGACACGCGCAAGCTCGCCAACTCGATTCACCGCCTGACCGTTCAGGCCGTGAGCGGCAACGGCCAGCGCTGGACCATCGGCTCGCAGGACTTCTACGTGACGAACGGCGGCCCAACGCCGTAATCGCGCTTCGCGCTCTTGTTGCTCCGAAAACCCGGCCTTGCGCCGGGTTTTCTGTTGCTGGTTGCTGGTTCAGGGCACGCCGCGCCTGGCCGGACATCACGACCCCGCACCAGCAACCAGCAACCAGCAACCAGCAACCAGCAACAAGGCCGGCGAAGCCGGCCTTAGAACAACTTCAAAAACACCACGTTCGCCACAAACCCGTCCTGCGCGTTGCGGCCCACGGTCTTGCCGATGTCCAGGCGCAGCAGCGTGCCGAACGGGCCGACGGTCTGGCCGGCGATGCCCAGTCCCTGGAACGGCGCGCGGCGCAGGTTCGACGTCGCGTCGTCGATGAGGGCGTGATCGTAGAAGGCCTCGAGCCGGAACGCGTCCGAGATCACGAAGCCGTACGAGAGGTGACCGATGATTGCCTTCTCCGCGTGGACCGATCCTGACTTCACGCCGTGCACGCGCTGCGAGCCGAAGAAGCCCAGCTCGTACTTCGAGAAGCGGTCGAGACGTGAGCCGGCCAGGTAGTTGACGTCGATGCCGATGCGCTGGAACTTCGGCAGGAAGAAGCTCTTGCCGATCGAGCCTCCGAAGCGCGCGTACGTCTTGTGAGCCGGGTCGTACTCGCTGAGGATGCCCCACGGCTCCCACTCCGAGCGGCGGCTGTACTCGTAGAAGCTGGAGAACGAGTAGCCGTGGCGCGCGTAGGTGAAGCTCGCGCCCGGGGTGAAGACGAACGTATCCGACGGCACCTCGAACCCGCTAACCGTGTCCTCAGCCCGCTGATACGTGAAGTGCTGCATGCCAAACGACACGTCGATCTTGCCGAACTGGAAGATCGGATGGCCGGCGCGCAGGGTCAGGCCGAGGGGGACGGCTTTGACGGTCTCGGCGAGGACTTCTTCGCCGTTGCGGTACATCGTGTTCGAGGTCGGCACGGCGATCCCGAAAAAGTCCGCGCCGACGTTGGTGCGCGTACCGCCGACGTCGGGGTGCGTCGCGTTTGCCGCAACCACCACACCGGCGAAGAAGATGTTCGTCTGGATGCCTTTGTTGAAGAGGTTGAAGTTGAAGTAGTTGATGCCGCCCAGCGGCACGACCGGGTACTCCAGACCGGCGTCGTGATGGATACCGCCGACGCCGAAGAGTCGCGAGGTGTCGAAGCCTTCCTTCACCACGCGCTCGCCGTCGCCGCGGCGCTCGAGGTAGCGCAGCCCGGCCTCGGTCTCGCGCACCATGCGCGCATCCGACGCCGACGCCTGCGCGAGCATGTTCGCGTATTCCGCGGGCTCGATCCGGAAGTTGGAGAAGGTCGTGGCGCGCTGCACGACGTTCGCGCGGCCGGCCGCGGACACGACCTGCTGCGCGCTCACTTCGACCGGCAGCCAGTACAGCGCACGCGGGTCGACCTTGGCCGCATCATCGGCCGTGAGCGCGCTCTTCGTCTCGCGATCGAAGGGCACGAACTCGACGCGCTCTTCGTTCGACAGCACTTCGCCGCCGAGGTTGAGCTGGACCATGGAGATGCGCACGCGGGCCCACGTCTTCGCGTCGATCCACACCGTGCCGCGGTAGAGCGGCAGGTTCTCCGGCGCGTTGGGCGGCGGCGCGAAGCGCACCTCGTACACGCTGTAGCCGTTCAGCTCCGTCGCGCGCACGAGCTCGTAGCGGTATTCGTTGGTCAGGTGGATGTCGAGCGGGAGCTGAGTCACCTTCTCCGGCTGGATCAGCGGAAGCTCGGGGATGCGCCCGTACTTCCACCGCACGCCGTTGATGAAGAAGTCTTCCCACACCCAGTCGGCGCGGCCGGCCGGATCGGAGAAGTAGTCGCCCGAGATCGCGGCCTCCAGCGCCTCGGCGCCGCCGCCGATCTCGAACCGCAGCTTGGTCGTGTTGTGTGCGACGTAGCGCGGCTGGATCGACTCCTGGTAGGCGTCGTACGCCTGATGATTGCGGATGATCTCCTCGACCGCGATCCCGCGCTCGGTGGCGATGTTGAGCGTCTCTTTTACGGCCGTCTTTTCAGTCGGCTGCGTGTAGTCGACGAGCACCGCATACGCGTCCTTCGCCGGCGGAGCGCCGACGAGCAGTCGTCCGCCGCGCGTGCCGCTGTCGGTGATGTCGCGCACGCCCGCTGCATCGACGCGGCGCGGCTTCGTGTAGCGGTCCGCGGGGAGGGAGAGGATCGACGACGCGGATGCGTCGCCGCGCGCGATGACCATCGTGCGCAGGTCCTCGCCGCGCACGAACGTCAGCACGGGCATCTCCACCGTCGCGCCTTTCGCATCGAGCACGGGCACTTTCGCGGTCGAGTCGAAGGCCCAGTCGCTGGTCGCGGCGTTGTTGAACTGCGCGAGCGAGGCGGGATTCACCGCGCCGCTCGCGTACGCACGCACGGCGCCCTTCGAGAACGCATGGGCGAGGTCGTACAGCGGATTCGGCGACTCGATGGGCACGAGGGCGTAGACCTTCTTCGCCGGATCGCGCTCTGCCACCAACGCGAATACCGCCTCGACTTCCCTGGCGTCGGCCACGACCGCGTCAAAGTACGCGTTCGCTCCGGCGTCGAAGAGCGCGGGCAGCGCCTCGGTGTTCAGCACGATGGTGCGTTTGGCGAGGTTCTCACCCTGCGCGGCGACGGAGAGGCGCTTGATTGCGTACGCCGCGGTCGTCGGGTCGAGGCCGCGCGGATTGACGCCCAGCGCGTCGAACGGACCACGGGAGCGCGCCCAGTCGAGGATGAGCTTCGTCTTGGCCTCGACCTCTTCGACGTTTTTGGCCTCGTAGTCGATGATCACGGCGACGTTCGACGGTTGCGTGACCGTGTACGCCGGGTAGCTCTGTTCGTCGAGGTGCGTGAACGCGGGGACGGCCGAACCGTCGCCGCCGACCACGCCGACGCAGAGCGTGCACTCCGCCGCCTGGGCGGGAATTTGCAAAAGCAGGAGAAACGCGAGCCCGATCAAGAACTTATTCATAGACTTTTACCGGCGTCATGAACGCCTTGCTTACGGCCGAAATTGCCAGCGAACGGCACGCTTTTCCTGAACCGTAACTCCGGCGCCAAGCTGCCGCCGGCGGAGATCGACGCGCTCCGCGAGGAAGCGGGGCGCGCCGGCATCGAGATCATCGAGCTTTCGCAGGACGTCGACTGCGCGCACGAGATCCGCGAGCGGGCCTGCCGTGGCGTGAAGCTGTTCATCGCCGCCGGCGGCGACGGCACCGTGCATCACGTCGTGCAGTCCCTCGTCCACACCGACGCCGCCCTCGCCGTCCTCCCCCTCGGCACCTACAACCACTTCGCCCGCGACCTCGATGTCCCGCTGGACTGGCGGGAGGCCCTCGACGTGGCAGTCAACGGCGAGACCCGGCAGATCGACACGGGCCGCCTCAACGACCGCTTCTTCATCAACAACGTGTCGATCGGCCTCTACCCCGAGCTGGTCGCGAAACGGGAGGAGCACGGGCGCGATTACCCGCGATGGAAGGCGCGGATGTTCGCCTTCTACACCACGCTGCGCAAATACCCGCACGTCACGCTGAGCGTCGAGACCGCGCATCACAACGAGGTCCTGCGCACGCACGTGTTCATGATCTCGAACAACCGCTACGACCTCGAGCGCATCGGCATCGAGGCGCCGCGGGAGACGCTGACCGAGGGGAAGCTGTCGGTGTACTGGCTCGAGCACACGTCGCGGCTGCGGATGACCCGCTTCCTCATGCGCTACGCCACCGGACGGGTGCGCACGATCCCGGGATTCCGCTCGTTCAAAACGCTGCGCATGCGCGTCCACACGCCGCGCGCGCACCTGAAGGTCGGCATCGACGGCGAGGTGTTCACGATCGCCACGCCGCTGGTCGTGACGGCGATGCCGCAGTCGCTGGTCGTGAGAGTGCCGCGCAAGTAGGCACGGTTTGCGATAGCGTTCACGGCCATGCCCGGGATTTTCGACTCCGTCGTCGACGCGAACGTCCAGGCGCTCCTCCGCCGCGAGCAGCGTCTGCTGGTCGAATTGCGCGAGACGCTGGAGCACGAACAGGTCGACGAGCGCCGCCGCGTCGACGATCTGCTGGCCACGCTCGAGGACCTCTTCACGATCGTCATCGTCGGCGAGTTCAATGCCGGCAAGTCGTCGCTGATCAACGCGCTCTTCGGCGAGAGGCTCCGGGTCGAGGGACCGATCCCCGTCGACGACGTGATCTCGATTCTCCGTCACGGCGAGCAGGCATCGTCGAAGCGCCTCTCGGACTACGTGATCGAGCAGTTCTATCCGATCGAGTTCCTGCGCAACATCACCCTCGTCGACACCCCGGGCACGAACTCGATCGTGCAGCGGCATCAGGAGATCACCGAGGACTACATCCCGCGGGCGGACCTGATCCTGTTCGTGACGTCGATCGATCGCCCGCTGTCGGAGTCGGAGCGCCGATTCCTCGAGTACATCCGCGAGTGGGGGAAGAAGGTCGTATTCGTCCTCAACAAGATCGACACGAAGTCGGAGTCGGAGATCGCGCAGGTGCTGGCGTACCTGACCACGAATGTCCACGCGATCTTCGGATTCGATCCGGTCATCCATCCCGTGGCGTCGAAGCTCGCGCTGCAGTCGAAGAACGGGGAAGTGCCGCCGCGAGAGTGGACGCGCAGCCGCTTCGAGGCGCTGGAGGACTACATCTTCCAGGTGCTGTCGGAGAAGGAGCGGGTGCGCATCAAGCTCACCGCGCCGCTGGACACGATCCTCAGCCTCTCGAAGAAGCAGTTCCGCATGATCGAGTCGCGCCGTGAGGTGCTGGCCGAGGACAAGGCCCGCATCGACTCGATCAACGAGCAGCTCGAGCGCGCGCGCGCGGACCTGGTGGGGAACTTCCGCCAGTTCGTCGTGCGCATCGACAACCTGCTCATGGACCTGGAGCGGCGCGGACTCGATTTCCTCGACCGTTACGTGCGCATCCAGCACGTGATGATGCTGCGCGACGCGTCGCGGTTCCGCGAGGAGTTCGAACGGCAGGTGTTCCAGGGCTGGCGGGGGAACATCGACTCGACGATCCAGGAGGCGGTGGACTGGCTGGTGAAGGAGAACATGAAGCTCTGGACCGGCACGGTGGACGCGTTTCAGCGCCGGGCCGAGGCGGACGCGCGAAACGACGAGGTGATCGGGCGCGTGGGCCGCGACTTCGCGTACAACCGCGAGGAGGTCTACTCGCGCATCCGCCGCAACGCGGAGCAGCGGCTGTCGGACTACGACGTGAACGTGGAGTCGCGGCGCATCATCGACAACGCCATGCGCGCCGTCCTCCACTCCTTCGGACTCGGCGCCGGCGCCCTCGGCCTCGGCTACCTCCTCACCACCGCCGTCTCCAGCACCGCCGTCGACGTGACCGGCCTCACCGCCGCGACGATGCTGCTCGTGACCAGCTTCCTGATCCTCCCGTACAAGCGCACCAAGGCGAAGGAGGAGTTCAAGCGACGCATCGAGGAACTGCGCACGAACATGCAGGCCTCCCTCGACCGCGAGAGCACGACCGAGATCGACCGCATGCTCCGCAACATCACCAGCGCCTTCGAACCCTACCAACGCTTCTACGCCCTGGAGTCGGACAAGATCGAAAAATTCGCGGAGAAACTCACAAAAATCGAGGAAGAAACCCAGGACATCCTCCGGACCGCCGGCGTCCTCGCCGGCTGAGCAGGCGGCGTCCCGCCGCCCGTGCTATCTTCTCTCTCCCACACGAGTCCTCCGTTTCGCGCGTGCTCTCTGCCCACCGCACGCCGAATGCGCCACGACAACTTCATCCCCGATGCACGCATCATCACTGCCCGGTCACGCGGTCGTCTCCCGCACTGGCAGGTCGACGATGCCGTCTACTTCATCACCTTCCGCCTGCGCGACGCCCTGCCGCGCGACGTTGCGCGCCAACTGTTCCTCGAACGCCAGCACATGCTGCGTAACTGTGAGACGACCGCCGAACGAGCGCGACTCGACATCGCGTTCGGCATCCGCCTCGACCGTGAGTTGGACGCCCATCGCGGCAGTTGCCTGTTGCGCGTGCACGGCGATCTCGTCGCGAATGCGTTGAAGTACTTCGACGGAAGCCGGTATGAGCTGCATGCTTGGTGCGTCATGCCGAATCACGTGCACGTGATGTTTCACATCACGGCCGGTGCGGATGTGCCGCTTGTTCTGCACTCGTGGAAGTCGTATACCGCGCATCGGATCGGAAAGGGCGTCATCTGGCAGCGCGAGTACTTCGATCGGGTTGTCAGATCGCCGCAGGAGTTCAACGAGACGGCTGCGTACATTCGGGCGAATCCGGCAAGCGCAGGGTTGAGTGATTGGCGTTGGATTGGGTAGGGCGGGGAGCGGGACGCTCCCTGCTCAGCCGGCGAGACGCCGGCGGTCCGCTGTTAGAAGCGTTGGAAGGGGAGGAGGAGCCCGACCACGATCGAGTAGATCGCGAGGACGGTCAGGGGCCAGCGGGGGCGGACGTCCTCGAGGCATAGAAGCGCGCCGGCCAGGATCAGGCCGAGAAAGTCGAGCGTGTAGCGCGCGGTTACCCACCAGCACGATGAGAGCGCGAACAACACGATCCAGCCGGCGAGGACGAGCAACGTGCCGGTGTGGCGGGGGGCGACGAGCAGTGCGAAGAACGACCCGAGCAGCGCGAGGGGAGTGATCGGAGCGATCCCCGCGATCGGCTCGCCGCCGCCGGGGTAGGCCACCGCGGGATCGAGGCGGTGGTGCTGGACGAACGCGTACGGGAACTTTTGCAGAAACACCGGCGGCCAGAAGACGTACTGCGCGGCGTGGTTGACGAGGCGCGGGATCTCGCCCGGACCGCAGACGCCGCAGATCGCGCGTCCCTGCATCGGCAGGCGGCCCATCTGGTAGCTCATGCCGAGCTCGGTCACGTCACCGAAGCGCGTGTAGTTGTACGCGAGCATTCCGCACGCCACCAGCGCCAGCGGCGCGAGCACCGCCAGCCAGACCCGCCGGTGCGGGAAGACGATCAACACCTGCACGAAGACGAGCACGAGCAGGTTCGGCCGCGTGGCGATCGCCATCGCCAGGAAGACGCCCATCGCGATCGCCCAGCGTATGGACGGCGCGTTGCGGAATCGCACCACCGAGTACGCCCACGCCGCCGTGAACGCATATCCGCACGCCGCCGCCACCTGGTAGAACAGCACGTCCGTGATCACGAACGGCACGACGTTGCCGATGCCGGCGAGCAGGATCCACAACGGCCGCCGCACGATCGCCGCGAGGAACAGGAATCCGATCGACGCGAACACGGTCGCCGCCAGCGCGTCGTTCGGATACGCGCCGGTGACGATCCGCATCGGCGCGTAGAACAGCACCACCGGCACGGGCGAGAAATAGAGGTAGTACTTGCCCTCGAACAAGCTCGCGTCCCAGAGCACGGGGATGTCGCCGCGCGCCTCGAAGTCGTACGGATTCGCGAGCCGCATCAGGGCCGGATCGGGCGTCGCCTTCATCGACAGTCCACCCTGCAGAAATCCCTCGGCCAGGTTCGTGTAATACGACTGTCCCCACGGCCCCAGCGGGAAGCGCCAAGTGCCCTCGCTTCCGTAGAACACGTAGGCCGTCAGCACCGCCACCACGGCCAGGATCCGTAGGACGCGCTCTCGCATCGCGGGCACTATAATCCGCCGCCTTATGGCTACCTCGGCTCGCATCAAAGACCTCCCGCGCCACGTCGGGGAAACGGTCACCATCGACGGATGGCTCTACAACGTGCGCACGGCCGGGAAACTGCAGTTCCCGATCGTCCGCGACGGCAGCGGATTCCTGCAGTGCGTCGTCTCGAAAAAAGAAGTCCCTGAAGAGTCGTGGAACGACGCCGCCCGCGCCACCCAGGAGTCGACGGTTCGCGTCACCGGCAACGTCGTTACCGAGTCACGCGCGCCCGGCGGCGTGGAGTTGCACGTCCAGAAGTACGAGCTCATGTCTTTGTCCGAGGCCTACCCGATCTCGCCGAAAGAGCACGGCACCGACTTCCTGATGAATCACCGCCATCTCTGGCTCCGCTCAGCGAAGCAGCATTACGTGCTGCTCGTGCGCAACGAGATCGAGAAGGCCATCCGCGACTTCTTTTACGACCGCGACTTCATCCTCATCGACTCGCCGATCCTCACCGCCAACGCCGCGGAAGGGACGTCCACGCTCTTCGAGACCGACTACTTCGGCGAGAAGGCCTACCTCTCGCAGTCCGGCCAGCTCTACCTCGAGCCGGCCGCCGCCGCGTTCGGAAAGGTCTACTGCTTCGGCCCGACGTTTCGCGCCGAAAAGTCGAAGACCCGCCGCCATCTCACGGAGTTCTGGATGGTCGAGCCGGAGGTCGCGTTCCTCGACTTCGACGGGCTGCAGCGACTGGCCGAGGAGTTCATCGAGTACATCGTGGGCCGGGTGATGGAGCGGCAGATGGAGGCCCTCAAGCAGCTCGAGCGCGACCTGACGAAACTCGAGAACGTGAAGCCCCCGTTCCCGCGCATCAGCTATCGCGACGCCATCGATCTCCTGAAGTCGAAGGGCATGACCGCGAACTTCGGCGACGACATCGGCGGCGACGAGGAAACGGTCATCGCCAACTCGTTCGACCGGCCGGTGATGATCACGCGCTACCCGGTGGGCATCAAGGCGTTCTACATGAAGCCCGATCCCGACGACCCCGAGGTGGCCCTGGCGATGGACGTCATCGCGCCGGAGGGTTACGGCGAGATCATCGGCGGCTCGCAACGCATCGACGACCACGACCTGCTCGTGCGGCGCATCCAGGAGCACAACCTGCCCATGGAAGCGTTCCAGTGGTACCTCGACGTCCGCAAATACGGCAGCTTCCCGCACAGCGGATTCGGCATGGGAATTGAGCGCTGTGTGGCCTGGGTGACGGGCGTCCCGCATCTGCGGGAGACGATTCCGTATCCGAGAACGCTGAATCGCATCTATCCGTGATGCTCGACGAAACCACCAGCAACCAGCAACCAGCAACCAGCAACACGGCGTTGCGCATCATCCCCCTCGGCGGCCTCGGCGAGATCGGCATGAACCTCATGGTCTACGAGTGTGGCGACGAAGCCATCCTCGTGGACTGCGGGATGATGTTTCCCGACGCCGCCACCCTCGGCGTCGACGTCATCGTCCCCGACATGACCTACCTCTTCGAGAACGCCTCGAAGGTGAAGGCGCTCTTTCTCACGCACGGGCACGAGGACCACATCGGCGCGGTGCCCTTCCTCGTGGAGAAGCTTCCGCTGCCGGTCTACGGGATGCCTCTCGCGCTCGGCTTCGTGGCCGACAAGTTCGAGGAGTTCGGCATCGATGGCATCGAGCTGCGGACGATCATGCCCCGCGACGTCGTGGAGGTGGGCTCCTTCCGCGTCGAGGCCATTCGTGTCACGCACTCGATCGTCGACGCCCTCGGATACGCCATCACCACGCCGGCCGGCACCATCATCCACACCGGCGACTTCAAGATCGACCACACGCCCGTCGACGCGAAGACCACCGACCTCGCCCGCTTCGCCCACCACGGAGAGCAGGGCGTGACGCTGCTCGTCAGCGACTCGACCAACGCGCTGATTCCGGGACACGGCCCCTCGGAGCGTGTCGTGGGCGCGGGACTCGATCGGATCTTCTCGAACGCGAAGGGACGGATCATCGTCACGACCTTCGCCTCGCACATCCATCGCGTGCAGCAGGTCATCCATCTGGCCCTCAAACACGGCCGCCGCGTGTTCCTGGTGGGCCGCTCGCTGGTCGACAACATCGAGACCGCGGAGAAGCTCGGCTATCTCCGCTTCCCGCGCGAGGCGCGCGCGGCCTCGCTGGACTTCGATGCGAACCGGTTGGTCGTCCTCAGCACCGGCACGCAGGGCGAGCCGTCGTCCGCGCTCACGCGCATGTCCATCGGGGAGCACAAACAGATCACCATCGAGCAGGGCGACATGGTGGTGATCTCGGCACGCACGATCCCCGGGAACGAGCGCGCCGTTGCCCACGTGATCGACAACCTCTATCGTCGCGGCGCCGAGGTCGTGCATCACGAGCAGGCCGACATCCACGTGTCCGGCCACGCCTGTCAGGAAGAGCTCAAGCTGATGCTCAACGTGACGAAGCCGAAGTTCTTCATTCCCATGCACGGCACGCTGCGGCATCTCATCCATCACGCGCGGCTGGCGGAGGAAGTGGGCGTGTCGCATCGCGTCGTGATCACGAACGGTCAGGTTGCGGAGATCGACGGCGACCGCATCCAGGTGCTGCCCGATCGCGTCGCGCAGGGCAAGGTCTTCATCGACGCCGAGGCGGAGGAAGTGCCGGAAGTCGTCGTGCGGGACCGGCAGCATCTGGCCGAGGATGGATTCGTGATCGTGGTCGTGGCGGTGGACTCGAACGGGAAACTGATTCGCGATCCGGAGATCATCACCCGCGGCCTGGTCCACGTCGACGCGAGCCAGGACGTCCTCGACGAAGTGCGCGGCCTGCTCGTTGGCATGTTTGACGAAAGTCCTGCCGATGAGCTGCGCGACTCGGACCTTCTCCAGGAGAAGCTGCGCGCGTTGCTCAAGCGCTACTTCCGGAAGAGCATGGGCGCGCGGCCGATGATTCTTCCAGTGATCTGGGAAATGTAGAAACAGTACTCAGCACTCAGCACCCAGCACTCAACTATGTCCATCATCGAAGCCATCGTTCTCGGTCTGGTCCAGGGCCTGACCGAATTCATCCCCATCTCGTCCACCGGTCACCTCAAGCTCGTCCCCGAGCTCCTCGGGTGGGGTGATCCCGGCGCCGCCGTGTCGGCGGTCATCCAGTTCGGGACCATCCTCGCCGTCATCATCTATTTCTTCCGGGACATCGTCCGGCTCACGGTGGGCTTCTTCCGGGGCCTCATCACCCGCCGCCCTTTCGCGGACGACGATTCGCGCGAGGCCTGGTACGTGATCTTCGCGACGATTCCGATCGTCATCGTGGGCGTGCTGCTCGAAGACCTGATCGAGGGCGTGTTCCGCAGCACCTGGGTGGTGACGTTCCAGCTCGTGTTCATCGCCATCCTGATGCAGGTGGCCGAGGCGTATGCGAAGCGGCGCGGGTTCCGGACGCGCGAGGATTTCAACGCGAAGGACGCCTGGATCATCGGTGCCGGACAGTGCATCGCGCTGATCCCGGGATCGTCACGCAGCGGCTCGACCATCATGACCGCGCTCTTCCGCCGCGTCCCGCACGACTACGCCGCGCGGTTCTCGTTCGTGATGAGCATTCCGGCGATCACGGCCGCTGGTGTGTACCAGCTCTTCGACGCAAAAGAGGAGCTGGCGCGCGTCGGGACGACGCCGATCCTCGTCGGAATCGTGGTCGCGTTCATCTCCGGCTGGCTGTCGATCTACTTCCTTCTGCGCTACCTGCGCACGCACACGACGCACGTGTTCATCTATTACCGTTATGTGGTGGGGGTGATCCTGGCGATCATGCTCCTGACCGGATACGCGAAATGAGAAGCGCGCTCGCTGCGGTCCTGCTGGTGGCATCATGCACGTCTGTGTCCGATGCCCCGAAGCGCTATCTCGCCCTCGGCGACTCCTACACGATCGGCGAGAGCGTTGATCCGTCCGAGCGATTTCCCGTCCACCTCGCGCGCGAGCTGAAGCTCGGCGAGCCGCAGATCATCGCGAGGACTGGCTGGACGACGGACGAGCTGAACGCTGCCATCGATGCCGCCGATCCGCAGGGCCCGTTCGATTTAGTCACGCTTCTGATCGGCGTAAACAACCAGTACCGAGGCCGCTCCGCCGACGAGTACCGCACGCAGTTCGCCGCACTGCTCCAGCGCGCGATCGGCTTCGCCGGCGGCGATGTATCGAAGGTGATCGTGGTCTCGATCCCGGACTGGGGCGTGACGCCATTCGCCGAAGGACGCGACCGCCCAAAGATCGCACGCGAGATCGATCAGTTCAACACGATCAACCGCGAGGAGGCCGCCCGCGCCGGCGCGAAGTGGGTAGACATCACCCCAATCTCACGCGGCAGCGACCCCTCGCTGGTGGCCGCGGACGGCCTCCACCCATCGGGCAAACAATACGCGGCGTGGGCAAAGGCGATCGCAAAGGTCCCATAGGTCCCATAAGTCCCATAGGTCTCAGTCCGAAAGCACCTGCACCTCAGGAATGTTCCGGTACTTCTCCGCGAAATCGAGCCCGTACCCGATCACGAACTGCGGGTCGATCGAGAAGCCCACGTAGTCCGGGACGAACGCCACCTTGCGCGCCTTCGGCTTATCCAGGAACGCGGCCGTCTTGACCTTCTCCGCGCCGCGGCTCTCGATGTAGTTGTGGACCTCGCGGATGGAGAGGCCGCTGTCGATGATGTCCTCGACGATGAGCACGGCCTTGCCTCGCATGTCGAGCTGCGGTTCCTTGAGGATCGTCACCACGCCCGACGAATACTTCTGGTTTCCGTAGCTCGAGACCTGGATGAAGTCGAGGGCCACGTCCATCTTCATCTGCCGGACGAGGTCCGCGCAGAAGAACATCGCGCCCTTCAGAACGCACAGCGCGATGACGTCTGAGCCTTCGAGATCGGCGCTGATCTCGTTCGCCATCTCCGCCACGCGCGTCTCGATCTGTTCACGGCTGATTAACGTCGTCTGTGCCATCGGTGCCAGAATATCGCATTCGGAGTTTGCCGTGACGGTCCCAGAGCTCAGCGCATTACACACGCGTTATGTCCGTATCGCGGACCGGTTCAAGTCGATCTGGACCTATCACCAATTCGCCTCCGGCGCCTTCCGCAACCTCCTCGGCTCCCCCGTTCCGTACACCGTCGATTTCGAGAAAGTCTACGAGTCGGTCAAGCACGTCTCGTCGATGCTCAACGCCGCGCAGACCCTGTCCGCGTCGCAGGCCATCGACCGCGTCGAGGCCTCGCTCGATCGCGTCATGCAAACGCTGCTCGAGGCCGACGACCGCATCGCCGCGTCCGTGCTCCGCCGCTTTTTCGAGAAGCTGAAGCGGCAGGACGACGACATCATCCAGTTCCTCATCAAGTTCTACTGCTACGCGGACGCCGTCGAGGCCGACCGCCGCGACAAGCTGGACTTTCTCTTCACACGCCTCGGCGAGGACTACGCGACCATGCGCGCCGAGTTCATCATGCGCGAGTCGCTGAACCTGCGGCAGCGCGTGATCGCGCTCGTGTCGCTGCTCCGCGTGGCCGAGGCGCAGCAGGACGAGGCGATCCGCGTCATCCGCGCGATCCACACGATGCGCGCCGAGATCGCCTCCGCGGAACGCTTCGACGATCTGGTGGAGAAGAACCTCGTCCGCAACGCCCGCGCGTTCAAGCATCGCATCGGCGATCTCTACTTCCACCCCGACGTGCTGATGGCCGTCATCGAGCTGAACATCGAGTCGAAGAACCGCTACATCCGCCTCTATCAGCCGGAAGAGCAGCGGCTCATCGAGGAGACGGAGAAGCTCGTCGCACACGGCAGCGCGCTGGAGCGCAACTTCGACGGGCTGGCCGAGGAACTGGAGCGGTTCCGCGAGCAGAAGGAGCGCTTCGATGTCGCGCGCGCCGAGTCGAACGTGAAGTCGGACATGGTGGCCCGGCTGAAGGCGAGTATGAACAGCATCCTCGCCCAGCTCGACCGCGGTCTCGAAGACGCCGAAGTGGAGAGCCCGCCGCCACTGCCTGAGACGTTCTTTGACGAGACGCGCCAGTCCGAGGAGATGGTGGAGCGGTTCGGGCGCAACGAGCCGCTGATCGATTTCCTGCAGCGCATCGCCTCGGCGATCGGACTGGTCGACACGAGCGTCGACCCCGAGGAGGTCGTGCAGTTGCCCTGCGCCCGCGAGCTGCGACTGGAGGCGTGGGAGGCGGCCGCGTATCAGAAGCTGTTCGACCGCCGCGCGGTCGACGCGCCGGAAGACAACGACGAGCTCTGGCTGCTCTACCTACGCGCCGCGGCGTTGCGGGTGAAGGTGGACGAGGAGGCGACCATCCTCGCGACGGCCATGGCCGCGGGTGTGCGCCCCGAGCCGGAGCTGCTGATGCGCGCGAAGAAGAGTCTCGATCTGGCAAAAGAGCTCGACGAGCAGTTCGGCGACCTGCTGCAGGAGGCGGTCTACTACGCGAACCGCAAGATCATGCATCAGTTGTATCGCTCGCGCTTCCGGTTGTTGCGCGGGTTTTCGGGGCTTTGGCTGATCTACGATCGGCAGTCCTAGGACCTATGGGACGTATGGGACCTATGGGTCGTATAGGTCCTATGATGCCGGCGTGAAAACCTTCCGCTTTCTTCACGAGGGCCGCATTGCCGAGGGCGCGCGTGTTCCCGAGGGCGCCACCCTCCTTCCGCCCGCCCTCCCTACGAAGATCGTCTGTGTTGGCCGCAACTACGCCGAGCACGCGAAGGAGCTCGGCAACGAGGCGCCGTCCGAGCCGATCCTTTTTCTGAAGCCGCCGAGCGCACTGCTCGCGCCGTTCGGCACGATCGTCCGCCCCCCGCAGTCGCAGAACGTGCACTTCGAAGGCGAGCTGGCGGTGATCATCGGCCGCGAGGCGAAGAACGTCCGCGGCGGCGCGTGGCGTGACTTCGTGCGCGGCTTCGCCTGCGCGAACGACGTCACCGCGCGCGACCTGCAGAAGAAAGACGGGCAGTTCACCCGCGGCAAAGGCTTCGACACGTTCTGCCCGATCGGGCCGTGCGTCGAGGACGAGCTCGATCCGTCCGATCTCCGCGTCGTCACGCGCGTGAACGGCGAGACGCGTCAGGACGGCCGCACGTCGCAAATGATCTTCCCCATCCCGTTCCTGATCGAGTTCATCACGTCGGTCATGACTCTGGTGCCGGGCGACGTGATCCTCACCGGCACGCCGGCCGGCGTCGGCCCGCTGAACGCCGGCGAGACCGTGGAGGTGGAGGTCGAGGGGATCGGTGTGCTCCGCAATGCGGTGGCGTGACGAGCTGACGCGCCGCTTCCCCGCGCTCGCACGCCTCGGCAGCGATTGCTACGTCGTCGGCGGCGCCATCCGCGATCTCCTCCTCGGCATCGAGCCCGGCGACGCCGACGTCGCCTGCATCGATCCAGTCTCCGCCGCGAAGTCGCTCGGCGGGCGGCTGGTGCGCCTCGGCGATCAGGAACAGCTCACCGCGTGGCGCGTGGTGCTGCCGGAGCATGCGTACGACTTTGCGGCACTGGTCGGGGATGACCTCGGGACGGACCTCGCCCGCCGTGACTTCACCATCAACGCGATGGCCGTGGATCTCGCGCACGACCGCGTGATCGATCCGCACGGCGGGCAGCGCGATCTCGAGGCTCGCGTCGTGCGCATGATCCGTGCGTCGAACTTCGACGATGACCCGCTGCGCCTGCTCAAGGCGGTGCGCATGGCCGTGCGGTACGGGCTCGAGATCGAGCCGGAGACGCTGCAGGCCATCCGCGAGCGCGCGCCCAGGATCGACGGCGTAGCGCGCGAGCGAATCGCCTACGAACTGAACGCGATCTTCAGCGTAAACGCGTTTCGCCGCGCGGTGGAGCTGCTGCGCGAGACCGGCCTGGATGCGCCGCTGGGCCTGCGCACACGCGAGCTCTTCGCCGACGATGTGTCACTTGCGGGCGCCTGGGCGTTGCTGCTCGACGATCCGACTGGCGACGCGGCGGCGCTGCGCCGTCTCGTCGATCGTCACGATCGCATCGCGCTCTACGACGCGGGCGAGGAGCTCGCGCGGCAGTTGCCCGCGGTCCTCCGCGCCCTCGGCCGTGACGAGCCGCTGGACTGGCCGGACTTCGCCACGCGCGCGCTGCTGACCGGCGACGAGATCGGCGCGCTGACCGGCCTCCCTCCGGGCAAGGAGCTCGGCGCGATCAAGCGCGCGCTGCTCGAGGCTCAGATTCGCGGCGAGGTGCGGACCCGCGACGAGGCGGAGCGCTTCGTCACTGCCGCAACGTGACGTCGATCTCGCCCGCCGTCACGTGCACGTTCACGTGGGTCTTGCCCTTCGCGTTGAAGTAGTGCGTGCGGCCGGGGAGGATGCCTTCCTTCGACACGATCTCGGTGCCGAGGTTCGCGCGGACTTCGCCGAGGCGGCAGGAGGCGTTCAGCTCGCGCACTTTCGCGCGGGGGATCCTGAGGTCGATCTCGCCGGCGCGCAGGTCGATGCTCACGTCGCCGAAGTCGCCGTCCATGTCCACCTCGCCAGCCATCGTGTTGAACTCGACGTCGATGCCCGGCGGGAGGTCGAGGCGCAGGTCGATGCCGGTGAACTTCTGCGCGCGGAAGCTGTCCGCGTTCCTGCCGAAGCGGCGGCGCACCACGGCTTCCGCGCCGTTCACGAAGACCTCGACGCTGATGTCATTGACCACCTTCTGGGCCCAGATGCGCTCGCGGTGGCCGTCGTAGTCGCGCGTGGCGATGCCGGAGACGCCGATGTGGGTGGCCGATCCGTTGCGGATGGTGAAGCTGCCCGCGGGAATGTCGACCAGCACGCGCTGGACCTGGCTGCGGGGGACGGTGGACTGGAACCGGTGCTCGACTTCCTCATCGGCAGCCATCGAGCCGGCCAGGAGGAGCGTCGCGGTGAGAACGAATGAGTGGCGCATGAATGTAGATACGCAAAGCGAAGGGCCGGGTTGCCCCGGCCCTTCGAATACGACTCCCCAAAGATTCGGTGATGATCGCTTATTTCTTCTTCGCGGACTTCTTGGCGCCACCCTTCTTCGCGGGCGCGGCTTTCTTCTTCGCAGCCATTAGTGCTCACCACCTTTCATGCCTTTACGGGACCTCCCGGTCGCGCTTCTTGGCATAACTCGCCGGATCGCTCCGGCTGACTTGCATGCATGGGAGACCGGGGAAGGGATCGTGGAGAGACGAGTGCTGATGACCTGCGACGTAGCTGAATGTTTCATCCAGTTGGCGATCATCATTTGCTAACGGAAAAATAGGATCGTTAACTCATATTGTCAAGCATTTGTTTATGAAAATCGTAATCTGAACGCGACGTTCCACGTTGTTCCACGAAAAATCCCCGCTTCACGGCGGTCGCTGGTTGCCGGTTTTCCACCCGCCCGCGCACCCGTTGCTGCATGTTTTGCGCGCAAAGAGATCGAGCAACGGGTGCGCGGGTGGGCGGAAAACAAGCAACCATCAACCGCGGCGCGAAGCGTCGCGAATCAGGTCGCTCATCACCTTCGCACCGCGCTCCCATCGCCACTCCGAGGCGCGTTCCGGACCCCGCGCGCGAAGCTCGCGGCGCAGCGCTGCGTCGCGCAGGACGCGCAGCAGCGCGTCGCGCAGATCGTCGCGCGATCCCGGATTCACCAGCAGCGCCGCGCCTTCCGCGTAGTCGGGGATCGCGCCGGTGCGCGTCGCGATCACCGGCGCGCCGCAGGCCATCGCTTCGAGCGGCGGGATGCCGAAGCCCTCGTGCCGCGACGGATAGACGAACGCCATCGCGCTTCGATAGAGCTCGCGCAACTTCTCCCGCGTCACGTAGCCGGTGCGCACGATCCCGTCTTCGTCCGCGATGCGCGTGCCCCATCCCACGCCGCCGCAGAGCACCAGCCGCGGACGCGGCGCGGGCAGCGCGCGCCACACGTCGATCAGATCGTCGATGCCCTTGCGCGGCTCGAGCGTGCCTGCGAAGAGGATGAAGTCTTCCTCGACGCCGTCGCCGGGCGTGAAGAACTCGTCGACGCCGTTCGGCACGATCTCGATCTTCGACGCCGGCACGCCGAAGCCGCGCATCGCCTCCTCCGCCACCACCCGCGAGACGCAGGCCACGCGCGAGGCCAGCTCCAGGCTCGCGCCGATGAAGAGGTTGAAGGAGAGGATGGTCTTCAGCCGGTGGCGCAGCGGCATGGTGATCGACGTGAAGTCGTGCAGGGTGACCACGGCGCGCTTCTTCCACGCCAGCGGCAGTGTGCCGTGCGGCCCCCATAGCACCTCCGCGTCGATGCGCGACAGCTTTGTCTGTTGCCAGAGGACGCCCAGGGGCGATGGATCGACGCGGAACTGCAGCGATTCCAGTCCGTGGCGATCGTGAATCTCCGCGTGCGAGGCGATGGTCACGTCGAACGGCAGCCGCCGCGCGATCTCGGCGGTGTGCACGCCGATGCCGGTGCGGTTGCCGACGAGCGGGCGGCCATCGATGAGGAGTCTCAAAGTCTCAAAGCCTCAAAGTCGCAAAGATCGTCGCACGCGCCGGGCCTCTTTGCTTTGAGACTTTGCGACTTTGAGACTCATCGCTCTGCAGCACGTCGCAACACTTCCAGCGTCTCCGCCGCCGCATCCTCCCACCGGAACTTGGCCGCCTGCGCGCGTCCCCGCTCGCTCAGGTCCGCGCGGAGCGATGCGTCGCTCAGCACGCGGGAGAGCTGCGTCGTCAACGCGTCGACGTCGGTCGGATCGAAGTACAGCGCCGCATCGCCGCCGATCTCCGGGAGCGACGACGATCGCGCCGCGATACACGGGACACCTCGCGCCATCGCCTCGAGCAGCGGAAATCCGAAGCCCTCGTAGATGGACGGGAACACGAACGCCTCCGCGCGCTCGTACACCGTCGCCAGTTGCGTTGCGGGCACGTAGTCGAGGTGGACGATCCCCCGCCCGCGCAGCCGCGGCACGAGCGACTCCGACTTCCACCCCACCTTGCCCACGACCACCAGCGAGCCGTCGTACGCGCCGCTGTCGCGCAGCCGCTCATACGCGTCGATGAGCGTGCCGAGGTTCTTGCGAGGCTCGATCGTGCTGACGAAGAGGAGGTAGCGTGGCGGCAGTCCGTCGATCGGCTCCGCGACGGCGGGTTTGCCGAGGCCGGAGAGGATGGCGTGCACGCGCGAGGGGTCGGCGTCGTAGTAGCGGAGCAGATCGCGCCGCGTCGACTCCGACACGCACACGATCGCATCGGCCACCGCCACCTCGCGCTGCATCGTCCGGTCGAGGTTCTCCAGGGTCTCTTTCTGCAGCAGCTCCGGAAAGCGCTTGAAGGTGAGGTCGTGCACCGTGACCACGCGCCGCCGGGCCACCGCCCCGTGCAGCCGCGGCAGAAAGTAGTTCGCGCCGAAGAAGACGTCGCAGTCCGCCAGGGACATCCACGCGACGTACGCTCCGGCCGTCATCGGGCGCGAGAGCCGCGACGTCCGTTGTCCGCGCAGATCGAAGGTGCAGAGCTTCGCGTTCGCGGGCAGGTCGGCGTGCAGATGCGGGCCTTCGTCGGTCACGCGCGCGTCGCCGAAGAGGTAGAGCTCCACGTCGTCGCGCTTCGCCAGCTCGTGCAGAAGATAGTAGAGATACCAGCCCACGCCGGTGAGGGGCTCGTAGAACGGCCGGATGTCGACACCGACGCGCAGCGTGCGCTGGCGATGCGCGGCCGCGCGCCACGCGCGGGCGACGCGTTCGGCGAGCGCATGGCGTAGAGTGTGAAAAACGACCGACGCGGTCGGCAGGAGCGACATCGGCGCGCGATTGTAATGCGGACGTTCATCATCACCCTGTGCATCGTGGCCGTGCTCGTCCTCGGCGTCGTCGTGTATCTGGTCGTCACGACGCCGGATGCCGCGCCGCCGATCCGCTTCCCCCTCACCGCCGCGCAGCAGGATCTGTTGCGGCACGTGCCGGCGGATGCCGAGGCTTACGCGCTGGTCCCGGCGCCGGCTGTGCTGCTGGCGAAGCTGAAGGCGAATCCGATCACGAGCGAGCCGGTCACGCGCTGGACCGACGAGCACGCGCTCCCGCCCGCGTCGATGCTCGGCCGCGCCGATGCGGTCGCGTGGCGCAGCGGCAAGACGACCGCGTACGCGGTGCGCTTCGATCCCATCCGCGCACTCATCGCCCGCGCGTGGTCGATGTTCACGCCGGTCGAGACCGCGTGGCATGGGCGCGTCCTCGTCATCAACGGCTCCTCCGTGCCGTCACGCCCGCCGGAGGAACTGGCGCTCGCGAATGGACTCCCCGAGGGCGATGCGCTGGTGGTGCAGCGAAAGGAGTCGCGGGGTGCGTATCCGCCGATCGGGCGGCCTGCGGTGAGCTCGCTCCGCGTGAGGGGCAAGGAGATCGAGATCGCGTCGCGTGCGCGATCGAATGAGATGGACCGGCTGAAGCCCGTCCTACGTGCCGAACTGCCTCGGGGAGCGATGCTGAGCGTCAGCTTCGCCGAGCCGCCCCGACTCCTCGGCGATCTCGAACGGCTCGTCGCCGCGGACGTCGACGCGCTGATCGGCGACGGTGGACTGCTCGCGATCTACGACGTCGACAGCGGAACGTTTCTCCCGCGGCCGCACGCGGCGATCGTGGTCCCCGTGACCGATCACAGCCGGGCAGTGCTCGCACGGTACGACACTCTGGTATCGCTCGGTGGCGAAGTGCGGGAGAGCGGCGGGCAGTTCGTGATCGGCCTCCATCGCGATGCCGCGCGGCAATATGCAGTGGATACGAAGTCGCCGCTGCCGTGGCCGGCCAACCGCTGGGCGCTGCGCATGGACCCTGTGCGGCTGATCCCCGTCCTCCGGAAGATCGGCGACAACCCCGCCCTGCGCTTCGCCACGCCCCGCATTCACCGCGGCGCGCGCGACCTCCGCCGCTGGATGGGTGCGCTGGAGCAGGCCCGCGAGGTCGAAGCGGCAGCGTCCGTCACGGACGGCGTCGAAGAGCTGCGCGTGCGGGTTGCATCGAAATAGATTTCGGGCCGGGGGGAGTTACGGGGTCATCTGTTGCACGCCCTTCGTGTGCACACTCCACTCATGAGCGCTGAATTCATCGACTTCAAGACCATCGACGAGCACGGTCCGCAGACCTACGCCGGGACGTACGAAGTCCCGACGACGGAGCTGGACCGCGACGAGCTGGCCAGCGTGGGGAACGCGACCATCCAGACCTCGGTCAAGGAGGGCGACCTCGATGGCGAGTACATCGCCGACGGGACGGTCAGCTTCACCGCCGACCTGACGTGCGCGCGCTGCGCCGAGCCGTATCCGATTGCCAACACTTCCACCTTTCACGTAAGATTTCGCCCTCGTCCTGAGGCCTCCGCGGAGAACGAGGAGGTCGAGATCACCGATAAGGAAGAGCTCGACGTCGAGTTTTACTCGGCGCGGGCGGTGCCGCTTCGGGATTTCGCAATGGAGCAGATCCAGCTCTCGATTCCGATGAAGCCGTTGTGCGACGAGAGCTGTCTCGGTCTTTGCCCCAACTGCGGCGTGAACCGCTCGCGCGAGGGTTGCTCGTGCGAGACGTCCATCGTCGACGATCGCTGGGGCGCGCTCAAGAACATCCGGGACGAACTGGTCAAGAAGAAAGACGTTTAAACCACGTAAGGAGCTTCACCCATGCCGAATCCGAAACGCCGCCATTCGAAGGCGAGAACGCGCTCCCGCCGGGCGCACGACTTCCTCAAGTTGAAGTCGCTCTCCACCTGCCCGCAGTGCCATGAGGCCAAAGAGCCGCATCGCGTCTGCGCCAAGTGCGGGTACTACAAGGGCCGAGAAGTCATCGCGAAGGACGTTCTCTAACGGCCTTCATGAGCAGCGCCACCAGGATCGCCCTCGATGCCATGGGTGGCGATCACGCCCCGGGCGAGATCGTCAAGGGCGCGCTGCTCGCGGTCGAAGAGTATCCGGACGTCGAGATCATTCTCGTCGGCCGTGAGGAAGTGCTGCGCGAGACCCTCGGCGGCTCCGTGCCGTCGCGTATCGTCATCGCCGACGCGCGCGAGGTCGTCGACATGACCGACAACGCGCTCGCGCCGCTGCGCCGCAAGCGCAATTCGTCCATCCGCGTCTGTGCCAACCTCGTGAAAGAGGGAAAGGCGGATGCCATGGTCTCCGCCGGCCACACCGGCGCGGCCATGACCTCGGCCTACAAAGTCCTCGGCACGATCGAAGGGGTGAGCCGGCCCGCGCTCGCCGCCGTGCTGCCGTCGCAGGCCAAGGCCGGATACACCGTCCTGTTGGACGTCGGCGCCAACGTCGACGCCAAGCCCGCGTACCTGCGCGAGTTCGCCGTCATGGGCCACTTCTACGCGCAGATGATCCTCGGCGTGGAACAGCCCCGCGTCGGCCTCCTGTCGATCGGCGAAGAGGAAGGCAAGGGTAACGAGCTGACGAAGGAGACCTTCCGAGTCCTCAAGGAGACGGGTCTCAACTTCATCGGCAACGCCGAGGGCCGGGACGTCTTCAACGGCAACGTGGACGTCATCGTCTGCGACGGCTTCATCGGCAACGTCGTGCTGAAGGCCGCGGAGTCGCTCGCGGAGATGATGGGCAAGCTCATTCGCGAAGAGCTGACCCGCTCGACCACGCGCAAGCTCGGCGCGATCCTGGCCAAGGGCGCGTTCGCGGACATCAAGAAGCGCACCGATTACTCCGAATACGGCGGTGCCCCGCTCCTGGGTGTCAACGGCGGCTGCATCATCTCCCACGGCCGCTCGAACGCGAAGGCGATCAAGAACGCCCTCCGCGTGGCGCGCAACTTCGCGCGCAACCAGATCGACGTGAAAATCCGCGAGAAGATCAGCGACCTGCACTCGCGCGAGCACGCGTCGCAGTTGCTGGCGCAGTAGGGGACCGACCGGGCCCGCCGGAGGCGCTTCGTCGTCCCTTTCGCGCGATATCATCCCCGCCGCAAATGGAACACAACACTGCATTCGTCTTCCCTGGACAGGGAAGTCAGTACGCCGGGATGGGCCGCGATCTGTTCGAGGCGTACCCGGAAGCCCGCCGTGTTTTTCACGAGATCGACGACGCCCTCGGCTTCGAGATCTCGAAGGTCTGCTTCGAGGGTCCCGAGGACCAGCTCAAGCTCACCGAGAACACGCAGCCCGCGATTCTGGCCGTGTCGTCCGCGATTCACGCGGTGCTCGAAGAGCACGGCGCCACGAAGCGCGATCTCGTCGCCGGGCACTCCCTCGGCGAGTACAGCGCCATCGTCAGCGTGGGCGGATTGACGCCGCCCGAGGCGGCGAAGCTCGTGCGGGCGCGCGGGAAGTTCATGCAGGAAGCCGTGCCCGTCGGCACAGGCGGCATGGCCGCGCTCATCGGACCCACCGTCGAAGAGGCGAGCGCGATCTGCGGAGAGGCTGCGCAGGGCGAGGTCGTCTCCGTGGCCAACATCAACGCGCCGGGGCAGATCGTCATCGCGGGCACGAAGGACGGCATCGATCGCGCCATCGCCGTGGCCAAGTCGCGAGGCGTGCGCCGCGCGCTGCCGCTGCCGGTCTCCGCGCCGTTCCACTGCGAGCTGATGACGCCCGCGGCGGAGCGACTCGCGCCGCTGCTCGAAGAGGCGAACTTCAAGGACCTGTGGGTGGCGCTCGTGTCGAACGTCGACGCGTCGCCGATCGGCACAGCGACCGCCGTGCGCAACGCGCTGCTCCGCCAGGTCGCGTCGCCGGTGCGCTGGGTGGAGTCGGTCGAGCGGATGATCGCGATGGGCGTGAAGCGCTTCGTCGAGATTGGGCCGGGCAGCGTGCTCACAGGGCTCATCAAGCGCATTGACCCGAACGTCGAGCTGGTGAACGTGTCCGACGTGAAGTCGGTGGAGGCATTTCTCGATGCGCGTTGATCTCACCGGAAAGACCGCCCTCGTCACCGGCGCCTCCCGCGGCATCGGCGAGGCCATCGCCCGCCGCCTCGGCGAATCGGGCGCGCACGTGCTCGTCGCCGCGCGCTCGATCGATCGCGTGAACGCGATCGCCTCCGAGATCGGCAACGCCACCGGCGTGGAGCTCGACATCTCCGCGGCCGACGTCCGCGATCGGATCACCGCGCTGCTGAAGGAGCGGCCGATCGACATCCTCGTCAACAACGCCGGCATCACCGAGGACGACCTGTTCATCCGGATGAAAGCGGAGGCGTGGACGAACGTGCTGCGCACCAACCTCGACTCCGCGTTCCACATCACCCAGGAAGTCGTGAAGAAGATGATCCGCGCGCGGTGGGGCCGGGTGATCAACATCTCTTCGATCGTGGGGCTGATGGGCAATCCGGGACAGGTGAACTACGCGTCGTCCAAAGCGGCGCTGATCGGTTTCACGAAGGCTCTGGCGCTGGAGATCGGGTCGCGCAACGTGACCGTGAACGCCATCGCGCCCGGCTACATCCAGACCGCGATGACGGACGCCCTCGGCGACGAAGCGCGCACCACGCTCACCGACCGCATCGCGCTCAAACGGCTCGGAACGCCGGACGACATCGCCTACACGACAGTGTTCCTCGCCAGCGAGCAGGCTTCGTACATCACCGGCACCGTACTGAACGTCAGCGGCGGGTTGTACACCTAGAAGTCGAGATCGCGCAGATGGAACGGTGAGTGGCCGCGTCTCCACGCCGGCGCCCACAGCACGCAGGTCTCTTTCTCGCCGATGAATCGATGCGCGCCCGCGGCAAGGACGCGCGGGCTGGTGTAGGGCGTGCCGTCGAGCGTGCCGCGTGCCTCTCCGTCGGCGTCGAGCACCACATACTCGCCGGGCACGCCGACCACGAACGTCCCGTCCTTTACCCAGTTGCCCGCCGCGCGCAGACGTCCGAGGTTGACGAAGTGCGCGCTGAGCCAAGCGCGTGAGGCGGGAGGCCACATCGGACCGTCGGCTTGCGCAACGTACGTGCGGGAGCGAACGACGTCCTGCGCGACCGTGTCGGGGATGAGGCCCTTCGCCATCTGCGTGCGCGTGATCAGCTCGAACGCGTAGTAGAACGGCCGGTGCCGGTAGATCGTCTCGCCCTTGAGATCCATCAGCGGCTCGCCGGGACGGGTGAGGCGGAGGGCCTGATCCATCATCGTCACGTGCCAGTCGGTGTTCTTCTCGAAGCGGTCGGCGTAGTAGTAGAGCGCGACGAGCATCGCCGCGACGGCCACCGCGAGCACTCGCACGTCGGTGAGGTGTGCCGCCGCGAAGATGGCCAGCAGCGGGAACATCGGCAGGAAGTCGCGTGGTGAGATGAGGAGCCACACGCCGGCGATCGCGATGCTGAACACGCCCACCGTCACGCCGAGGATCCAGCGAAGGCGCGGAGCGTCGCTCTTGCGGGCGAGATAGACCAGCGCCGCCGCGCCGAGGAGGGCGAGCGTGCGCAGCGCCCAGGCGTTGTCCTGCGCCCTGGCGAGGTTCGTGTTGAACGTGAAGTTGCAGTACACGAGCTCGTCCCACGCACCGACGCTGACGAAGAAGATGGAGAGCGCGGCGGGGACGATCACGAAGCCAGCGATGCCTGCCAGGATGGTGGTGGAGCGGCGGGCTTCAGCCCGCCGGCCGTCTTCGGCGGGCTGAAGCCCGCCGCTCCACTTGTGCAGGAGAAAGGCACTCCCCAACGCGATGAGCAGCAGCGGTGTTTTCAGCGACACCGCGAGCGCGCATCCGAGCAGCAGGCCGATGACGAACGGACGCCATCCGCGCACCAGCGCGACCAGGGCGAGCATCCAGAACGCGGTCCAGAGGTTGTCGGTGCGGTACTCGAGCGACTTGAGAAAGAACGGCGGAAAGAGCGCGAGCAGCACGACCGCCCACGCCGCGACGCTCGCGTCGTAGAGCCTCTTGGCGATGTCGAACGTCGCCCACAGCACGATCGCGAACAGCACCAGTATCGGCAGGCGCATCCAGAGCAGGATGTCCGACCGCTCTCCGAACATCGCCAGCACCGGCGCGGTGACCATGTGGAAGAGCGGCGCGTGGTTGTCGAAGACGTCGCGGTACTGAATCTTGCCCGCCGTCCAGCCCCAGGCGACGTGCAGGTGCTGCTGCTCGTCGGAGTCGAAGCGGTAGCGCAGCAGGGCGAGCGCTCGAAGAGCGAGCGCAGCAACAGCGGACAGGACGATCAGCAGGCGTTCGGAGCGAGTCAAGGTGAGCTGGCGCGCCCTGAGGGACTCGAACCCCCAACCAGCGGTTCCGAAGACCGCTGCTCTATCCATTGAGCTAAGGGCGCACGCGGAGATGCTACTCGACAACATCGGACGGGCGTGAATAGAATGCGCGCCCGCGCTGTTACCGCGCCCATTCTGCCGATGTAGCTCAGTTGGTAGAGCAGCTGATTCGTAATCAGCAGGTCACCGGTTCGAGTCCGGTCATCGGCTCCAGTTCGGCAGATATCCGAGGCGCCCGCGAGGGCGCCTCGCTTCGTTTTCGGGCCTATACTCTGCCCGTGCGCGCCTTCGCATTGCTCCTCGCGATCGGGATCCTGCTGATCGGATTCGGCGTGCCGGTCATCCTGAGCGTGGTCTTGACGATCGCGCCGATCGTCGCCGCGATCCTCGTCCCGCGCGAGCGCGTCCGCTGCACCGCGCAGCCCGTCGCGCTGCGCGCGCTCGTCCTCTTCCGCGCCCCTCCTTCGCTCGCCTGACGCCCGTCAGCCGCGACCGCGAAGGAGGAAAGTCGTGTCTCTCAGAACGAAGCTGGGAAAGCTGTTGATTCTTGCCGTCTTGCAGTTCGGCGCGCTGGCCGGCGCGCGCGTCACGCCTGAAGAGATCGAGAAGCTGATGAACGTCATGAACCGCGTGAAGATCGTGCAGGTCGTGAAGAAGGACGACTCATGACGCACGCACCGTCATCTCGCCGCGCAGATCGCGCTGCATCTCGTGCTTCACGCGATCGACGTCCCATCCGCGGCTGAAGAGGAACGTCAGCTTGGCGATCGCCGCCTCGACGGTGAGGTCGTAACCGCTGATGACACCCGCCTTCCCCAGCGCGGAGCCGGCCGTGTACTCGTTGAGGTCGACGTGGCCGGTGAGGCACTGGCTGCAGTCGACGACCACTACGCCGCGCGCCGTCGCCTCGGCCAGCGCATCGAGAAAATCGGTGTCGCGATCGGGACCGTTGCCGACGCCGTAGGCCTGCAGCACGACGGCCTGCACCGGCGGCGCGAGAACATTGCGGAGGAAGCTCGCGGAGATGCCGGGGATCAGGCGCACGACGCTGAGCACGGCGGTGTGCACGTCGTGGACGATCAACTCCTTGCCGGGCGGACGGACGAGGTCCCAGCGCACCTCGATGTCGACGCCGAACGTGGCCAGGGGAGGGAAGTTCGGCGAGATGAACGGCGTGAGCCCATGCGTGCTCACCTTCACCGCACGATTGCCGCGCAAGAGCTGTCTCCCGAAGTAGAGACAGACCTCGGGGATGTCGAGCGTGGCCGCGGCGAGGAGGGACGAGACGAGATTGTCGCGCCCGTCGCTGCGGAGCTCCACGAGTGGGATCTGCGACCCGGTGACGACGACCGGCTTGCCCAGTCCCTCGAGGATGAACGGCAACGCCGAGGCGGTGTAAGCCATCGTGTCCGTGCCGTGGAGGACGACGAAGCCATCGTAGTCGTCGTAGTTCCGGGCGATGTCGCGCGCGATCTTGATCCACTCGACGGGAGTCATGTTCGACGAGTCGAGCAGCGGCTGATACTCGTCGATGACCACGTCCGGCATGGCGGGGTCGCGCAATTCGGGCATGCCTCGCATCTGTTCCTGCAGCGAGCCCGGCGCGGGCGCATAGCCGTCGGGCGTGCGGCGCATGCCGATGGTGCCGCCGGTGTAGATGACGTAGACGCGCTTGCGTTTCATCGGCGGCGCAGGATGACACGATGGACCCGTGGCCGTCATTCTCTCGAAATATTTGCGGCCACCTTCGCCTTTGCCTATCCTTGCCGGCCCGGACTGCGTCCGCGGTCCGGACATTCTTTAACAATCTGCCAGCTCCTTGAACCCCGCCGAAGGTGAGGTTCCGCTAGGCCAGAAGGAGGATTCATGAGGACTTATGAAGTCCTGTTCATCCTTTCTCCGCAAGTGACGGAGGAAGAGGCGACCACCCTGGTTGCCGATTTCAAGGGCATCGCCGAGAAAAACGGTGCGACGCTCAAGAACGAAGAAGCGTGGGGCCGCCGCCGCCTCGCGTATCCCATCAACAAGTCCAACGAAGGCATCTACCACCTCTTCGTCCTGGAGAGCGAGTCCTCGCTTTCCGAGCTCGACCGGCGCATGAAGAACGTCGATCGCGTCCTGCGTCACGTCATCGTGCGCACGGATCTCGAGCACAAGCGCGCGGACAAGCTCGCCAAGCGCAACCCGAAGAAGGAGCGCGTCCGTCCCGCTGCTGCCCCGGCCCCTGCCGGCCAGCCGGAGATCGAGAGCGTGATGATCGCCGCCGCCGCCGACGAGACGGCGCCGCAGGCATAAGGAGGACATGACGATGGCAACGACAAGTGGTCCAGCACGCAGAGGTCCGGGCGGTCCGGGCGGCGGCGACGATCGCCGTGGCGGTCCGGGCGGAGGCCCGCAGGGCGGCAAGAAGAAGTTCTTCTATCGCCGCAAGCGCGTCTGCAAGTTCTGCGTCGAGAAGATCGAGTACATCGACTTCAAGGACGTGAAGACGCTCCAGCAGTTCATCCCCGAGCGCGGAAAGATCCTGCCGCGCCGCATCTCTGGAACGTGCGCGCTCCATCAGCGCAAGCTGCAGAACGCGATCAAGCGCGCGCGCATCGCAGCGCTGCTGCCGTTCACGGCTGACTGATTCTTCAACGAATGATCGAGCCCCTTCCGCACAGCGAGCCCGTGATGCTGCCCCAGCGGCCCTTAGGCCGCCAGGCGCGCAGCGTCCTCGGCTACTCGCTGCTGACCGCGCTGATGATCCTGGCGCGCATGCCGGTCTTCGTGCCGGCCGCGCTGCTGCATTGCGCGGTCCGCAACGGACGCCGTGCCGTCTGGGCCGTGCTGGCGATCTCCGTGCTGCTCGTTTCCGCGTACGGCGTCTCAGTGCCGTTCGCGAAGCCCGATCTGCAGAACATGTGGTGGGCTTCGCTCGGCGCGGTCGTGTTCGCGATCGCGCTGCCGGCCATCGCTGCCGTCCCGCTGGTCGAACGCGCCGAGGGTTTCGGCCGCGTGCTGCTGTTCCTGCTGGCCGGTGCGCTGGTCGGGCTGGCGCTGACGGAAGTCGCGTCGCAGCTCCTCTTCTCGTTCTCGCCGTTCGCGATGGAGGTCGCACAGACGAAAGCTCTGTGGGTCGAAGTCGCGAAGGCGTACCGCGAGTTGAAGGCGCCGGCCGAGATGATCCGCATCGCCGAGCAGGCCGGTCCGGTGAACGCGTACCTGTTGCCGGGGCAGCTCATCGCCTCGCTGGCCGTGATCTTCATCCTCAGCCTGCTGATGTTCGGCCGGCTCCGCGGATGGCAGGATCGCGAGGCCGCGCGCCCGTACCTGTTCCGCAATCTCCAGCTCCCCGAGTGGCTGCTGTTCGCGTTCATCTTCGGCGGCATCACTCCGCTCGCCAGCGGGCTGCTGCAGAAGATCGCCGCGAACACGCTGCTGGTGGTCGCGTTCCTGTACGTCGTGCAGGGGCTGGCCATCTTCCGGGCGATGCTGGTCGCGGTCGGCGCGGGCCCCGTCAGTTCGCTCCTGGCGTGGATGCTGGTGGGGATGATGTTCTTCACCGGCGTGAGCCAGGTGCTCCTCGGCGTGGTGGGGCTATTCGATCCATTCTTCGATTTCCGACGATTCAAGAAACGAAAGGACGACTCTCATGAAAGTCATTCTGACTGAGGAGATCCGAGGCCTCGGCACGCGCGGCGACGTCGTGACCGTCAAGGACGGCTACGCCCGGAATTACCTCCTCCCGAAGAACCTCGCCCAGGAAGCGAACACCTCCAACCTGAAGGCGATCGAGCATCAGCGCCGCAAGTGGGCGCTGCTGGCCCAGGAAGAGAAGGACGCGGCGCAGAAGCAGGCCGATCGCGTCAAGGGCGTGAAGATCAAGATCGAGAAGCGCGTGGGCGAGCACGGACACCTGTTCGGCTCGGTCACGGCGAACGAGATCGCGGACGCGCTCATGGAGAAGGGCCTCGATGTCGACAAGCGTCGTATCGAGCTGTCCTCGCCGATCAAGAACATCGGCGTGCACGACGTCGAGGTGCGCCTGCACCGCGACGTGACCGCCTCGATCCAGGTCGAGGTGGTGGCGATGGGCGTCGAGAAGCTGGAAGAGCCGGAAGCGGCTCCGGCCGAAGAAGCCGCCGCTCCACTGATGCCTGACGATCGCTACGTCGACGATCCTCCCGCCGGCGCGGACGGCTGGCGCGAGGTATGGCGCGAGGACCGGCGTTTCCGGCCGCGGGCCTCGAAGCAGGAGCTGGTCCTCGCCCGGCTCCGCCGTCTCGTGCGACGGGCCACCGAGCCGGACGCGGAGCGCCAGAAGAACTTCAATCTCGTCCTGCTCGACCTTCTGCAGGACGTACGCGCCGACGTCGAACGCGTGCGCCGCGATCTCCGCTCCGACATCGACGCGCTGCAGCGCGATCTGTCGTCAGCGCTCGCGGCGGAGAGCAAGCGTCTCCACGAGCTGGTGATGATCGCGGCGAAGCGAAACGATGCACTCATCGCCGCGCTCGACCAGAAGATCGAGAGCGTGGCCGTGCGCGCGCGCGACGCGGTCAATCCGCCTGTGACTCCGGACGTGCTCTACCGGCGCCTCGAGGACTCGTTGCGCGGCAGCGAGGCGCACGTGCGCGCCGATGTGATGCACTACGTCCGCCTCGCCGCCGACCATCAACCGGTGCTGGACGTCGGCTGCGGCCGCGGCGAGTTCCTCGCGGCCTGCCGGGAACAGGGGATCGATGCGCGCGGCGTGGACACGAACGAGCGGTCGGTGTCCGATCTCCGACAGCGCGGCTTCGACGTCGCTCTCGCGGCCGTGCCCGAGTGTTTCACGACGCACGCCGACGGATCCCTGGGCAGCGTCGCCGCCATGCACGTCGTCGAGCACCTGCCAGTCGACGCTCTGTTCGCGCTCTTCCGCGAGTCCGCGCGCGTGCTGCGCCGCGGCGGGCTGATGATGATCGAGACACCGAACGCGGAGTCGATGCTCATCTCCGCGTCCGACTTCTGGCGCGATCCGACACACATCGCGCCGCGCCATCCTGCCGCGCTGACCGTCCTCGCGCGCGAGCATGGGTTCGAGATCGCCGAAGTGCGCGCCGTGCACGAGGTGGCCGAGGGCGCGAAGGTCGCGATCCTGGAGAGCGATCCCCCGGAGCTGCAGCGCGTGATTCACGCCGTCAACGATCGTCTCTTCGCGCCCCAGGATCTGCGCCTGGTGTTGCGGAAGGCCTGACGTCGATGACCACCTCCGCCGGCGGACCGGGTGGTGGTGCGGCGTGGGGCAGCAGCGCGCCGAGGAGCATGCCCGCGACGAGGCCGCCGATGTGCGCCGCGTTGTCGATCTTGGCGATCTGCAGCCCGATGACGATGTTGGCGATCATCCAGAAGATGGCCTGCTTCATCATGCTGCGCGCGCGGTGATCGTCCCTGTAGCGCGGCGAGCGCCACACGGAAAGGATGAACGCCCCGAGGATGCCGAAGATGGCGCCGCTGGCGCCGACCGAGGCGCCGAACGGAGGGAGGCGCATGAAGCTCGTCAACGAGGCGGCGATGCCGGTGACGAAGTAGATCAGCACGAAACGCCGCGTGCTGAACATGTACTCGTACAGGGTGCCGAGGTTGTAGAGCGAAAACAGATTCACGGCCAGGTGCAGGAGCGTGCCCTGTTTCGTGCCGTCGCCGTGGAGGAACATCGCCGAGAGCAGGCGCCAGTACTCGCCGCCCTGCGCGATGTACACCGGCACGATTGCACCGAGCTTCTCCAGGCGAACCGGATCCGTCCATGCCCCTTTTGCGACTTCGACCGCGAAGCCGACCAGAATCGCGGCCATCAGTGCGAACGTTGCTGGCGTGCCTCGGTTCGTCATCGGCGCTCCAGCAATGCGGACACGCGACGGAAGAGCGCGTGCGCGATTCGGGGAGAGAGCTCTTTGAAGCGCATATAGATCGCGGCCAGCACGGGCAGGATGCGCCGGTACTTGCCGTCCTCGGCCGCATCGCAGACCGCGCGCGCGACGCGCTCCGGCTTCACGGCCAGCATCAGCCGCGCGGCGCCGGGCATCTTGTGTTTGTCGGCTTTGACGAAGAACTCCGTGTCGGTCGTGCCCGGGCAGACCATCGCCACTTTCACGCCCTTGCCGAGGACTTCGTCGCGCAGGCCTTCGGTGAATCCCACGATGGCGAACTTCGTCGCGCAATACGCGCTCATGCCGGCCACACCCATGATGCCGAGCATCGAGGACACGTTCACGACCGTCCCGCGGCCGCGCGCGAGCATCTGGGGGAGCACCGCGCGCGTGCAGTGCACCGTGCCGAGGTAGTTCGTGTCCATCATCCCGCGGATCTCGGCGGGGTCGATTTCGGTAATCGTGCCGAGTACGGCGAAGCCGGCGTTGTTGACGAGCACGTCCACTTCGCCGGCGCCCTCGATGAGGCGGCGGCAGTCCTCCGGCTTCGACACGTCCGCGGTCACGGCCAAGGCGCGCACGCCTAGGGCGCGGCACTGGCCGGCGACCTCCTCCAACCGCTCGGTTCGCCGCGCGGCGAGCACGAGGTTCGCACCTCTTCTGGCCATCTCCAGCGCGGTCGCGCGGCCGATGCCGCTCGACGCGCCGGTGATCACCACATTTGCGTGTTTCAGATCCATTGCGCGGCAGTCTATATGCTTGAATCGAGGCGTTCGCGGCGATATCGTGCGAGAGGCGTCGCCCCAGCCTTCATCGAGCCGGAAGGAACTACCCGTGATCAGAATCGGCAACCTGTCTCCGACCAAGACCGCCCCTTATTCACTCGATCCCAAAGATCTCGAGTTCGGACGGACGTGCACGCCGAATTTCTTCGTCGCGGAGTACCGCAAAGGGCAGTGGCAGGAGGCCCGGATCGAAGCGCTGCACGCCTTCAGTCTCCACCCCGCCACGAACGTGTTTCACTACGCGCAAGCGATCTTCGAGGGGCTCAAGGCATACCGCCATCCTGATGACAGGATCGCGCTGTTCCGTCCGGAGATGAATGCCAGCCGCTTCAACAACTCGGCCGAGCGCATGGGCATGCCGATGGTGAGCGAGCAGCTCTTTCTCGAGGCCTGCCACAAGCTGGTCGACGTGGACCGCAACTTCGTGCCGCAGCCTCCGGGCACGATCTACATCCGCCCCACCATGATCGGCAGCGAGGCCTGCCTGGGTGTCCGCAGCTCGAACGAGTTCATCTTCTTCGTGATCACCCTCCCCTCGGGTGGCTACTTCAAAGACGTTCCCTCAGGTACGGGCACGGTGCGGGTGTTCGTCGAGCAGGCCACCGTGCGCGCGGCGCTCGGCGGTACAGGTGCGGTCAAGGCCGCCGCGAACTACGCCGTCACGCTCAAGACCATCACTGACGCGAAAGAAAAGGGTTGCAGCCAGGTCCTCTATCTCGACGCCAACCGCCACCAGCGCGTCGAAGAGATGGGCGGCATGAACGTCTTCTTCGTCCGCAACGGTGAGCTGATCACGCCCACCCTGAACGGCACGATCCTCCCCGGCGTCACCCGCGACAGCCTGCTGGTCCTCGGCAACGCCCTCGGCATTCCGTCGCGCGAGCAGGACATCGACATCGACACCGTTGTTGAAGAAGTACAGTCGGGAGTGATCACGGAGGCCATCGCCTGCGGAACTGCCGCGACGGTGATTGGAATCAGCGAGCTCGTATTCGGAGACGGCCGCGCGTTCAAGGTCGGCAACGGCGGGCTCGGGTTGGTCACCAAGCGGCTGTTCGATGAGATTCAGGCGATTCAGTTCGGGATCGTGCAGGATCGGTTCGGGTGGATGTCGCCGGTGGAAGCGTACGCCGCGGCTTCGTTATAGGACCTATGGGACCGATAGGACGTATCGGACCTATAGGTCGCCGCGCTGTTTCATTGAGACGAAGCGGTGATCGCCGATCACGAGGTGGTCGACCAGATCGATGTCGGCCATCTCCAGGGACTCGCGCAGCTTTCGGGTGAAGACGATGTCCTCGTCGGATGGCGCGGGATCGCCGGAGGGGTGGTTGTGGTAGATGACCACGCCCTTGCCGCGCTCCACCACCGCGAAACGGATGATCTCCCGCGTCGACACGAGCGTGCGGTCGAGCGTGCCGATGAAGATCTCGTGATGCTTGAGGATCCGGTGGCGCGCGTCCAGGAGCGCCGCGCCGAAGCGTTCCTGCGCGTAGAGGCCGTATGTTTTCACCAGCTCCTGGCCGAGCTTTCCCGCCTCGTAGAGCGGCAGGTCCTGAGGGGTGAGCTGCGTGATGCGGTTCGCCAGCTCCAGCGTCGCCGCGATGCGCGCGGTCTTCACCGGACCGACGCCGCGCGCGTGGGCCAGCATGGCCAGATCGCCGCGCCGCAGGTTCTGCAGTCCGTCCGCGAGCAGCTCGCGGGCGAGGTGCATCGCGTTCTTGCCCTCCGTGCCCGTGCCGAGGATCACCGCGAGGAGCTCGGCATCGGAGAGCGTGCGTGCGCCGTGCGCGAACATGCGCTCCCGCGGGCGCTCGTCGCGCGGCATGTCGCGAATCGTGAACGTCATGACAGTCCCTCCACGGCTTCTTCGATGCTGCTCATCACGCAGCAACTCTAAAGCGCCATGTCAAGCAATCCTACGGAATCTACCGCTGAGGGGGATGCGGCGTTTCCGAGGGGCAACGAAACTTGTGCAGTGCACTACCGGGGGTAGGACGGCGGTCACTACCCCTTCGGGATCATCTCCTGGTTGATCTGGATGAAGGCGTCCTTGCGCAGCGCTTCGATGTAGTTCTCGTAGTCGCGCTGGAACGTCGCTTCCGTCGCGTCGCGGCGGAGGCGGTCCTTGACCGACTCGAAGGCCGGCACTTCGGACGGGAGACGCTGTTCCACGAGGACGATGTGCCACGCGGACTTGGTCTCGAGCGGCCCGAGGATCGTGCCGTTCGGTGCATTGAAGACGGCCTTGTCGAGCTCCGGGACCATGTCGCCCTTGGCCACTTCGCCGAGGTCGCCGCCCTTCTCGCGGGAGCCGGACTCGGACATCGTGGAGGCCATGTTCGCGAAGTCGGTGCCCGGCTTGCGCGCGGCCTCGGCGAGCTCGGTCGCGCGCTGCTGCGACTCGGCCAGCTTCGCCTCGCCCTCGGCCTTGAGGATCACGATCTCGCGTAGGTGCGCGCGCTCGGGAAGGCGATAGCTTTCCTTCTCTTTGTTGTAGCGGTCGCGGAGCTCGGCGTCGGTGAGGTCGGAGCGGTTGCGCAGCTCGCGGCTGAACACCTTCTGCGTCACCAGCGTCTCGCGCAGGCGCGCTTCCATGTCCACGCGGGTGAGCCCGGAGGAGCGGAGCGAGCTCTCGAACTGCTCGTCTGTGGTGATGCCGTGCTGCGCCTTGAGACGCTGGATTGCGTCCTTGACGTCGCTGTCGGTCACGGAGATGTTCAGGCGGTCCGCACGGTCTTTGATGAGCAGCTCGCTGATCATGTCGTCGACGAGGCGCTTGCGCAGATCCTCTTTGGCGGTCGCGACCTGCTCGGGACGGACGGTCTGTTCGATCTCGGTGAAGCCGTCACGGAGACGGCGCTCGTACTGGCTGCGGGTGACGATGCGATCGCCCACGCGGACGACGATCCCCTCCAGCACCTCGGCGGATGCGCTGACCGAGGCAAGGGCGATGGCGAAGAGAAGCATGGTCTTTTTCATGATGATGCTCACGGTGAGACGAGTAGCAGCGACAACAAGTTCCGAGGGGATTTATTCGTCTTCGGACTTCGGGAGACCGCCGGAGTAACGGAACGGAAGCCGGCGGGTGAGGACGGCGATGGTCATTTCCCGGCGGCTGGACGCGACGAGCTGAGCCAGACGCTCCCGGAGAGCCTCCTCCCGGAGGCGGCTGATGATCAGCGGCGCCGCGGCCTGGACGTCGAGCGTTCCCGCGGGACGGCGCCCATCCACCCTGAAAATGTGGAAACTTGAGTCCGTGCGGATGACTTCGCTCACTTCGCCCGGCTTGAGGCGGAAGATCTCCTCCTCGAACATCTTGGGGACTTCCCCGCGGCTGACGAATCCGATCTCGCCGCCCCGTTTCGCGTTGGGGGCGCGCGAGTACTGCGCGGAGAGCTCGTCGAACGGCTCGCCCTTCTTCAGCTTCTCGCGGATCTCTTTGGCGAGATTCTCGTCCGCGACGAGGATCTGGCGCACGCGCACTTCCTCGCCGCTGCGGAACTCGCCGGGATGCTGCAGGTAGTACGCGCGAATCTCACTCTCCGACGGCTCCTGCACCTCGGCGGTCATGCCGGCGACGAGCTTCTCGCGGCGCATCTCGTCCCGTTTTTCGATCACCGTCGCACCGGCCTCGGTGCGCACAGCCTCGGCTATCCTCTCCGTGGGGACTTCGACCCCGTGCGCGGCCGCGTACTCGGAGAGGATGATCTCCTCCACGTACTGATCGAGCAGCGCGCTCGCTACCTCAGGCGTGAGCTGGGCCAGGTCGGTGCCGGCGTTGAGATCGAGGTAGCGTTTGAAGTCGGCCAGGGTGAGCATCCGCTCGTTCACCCGCGCGACGACGTCCGGCGGAACGGCAGGCTTGCGCTTGCAGGCGGCGAGAAACAGGACCAGCAGGAGAAGGACACGCCAGGAGCGCACGGACGCGGCGGAGTTTAGCAGAGGACCGCCGTCACGCGGCGAGCGCGCGGAGCACGTCCTCCACCTCTTCGATCACCTCCGTGCCGTGGCGGCGGAGGGGGAACGACAGCACGCCGTTCGGCGAGAACTTCGCCTCCGGGTTTTCTCCGAGGAACACGAGCAGCTTGTTCGGATCGACCTTGGCCTGCTGCGTCAGTTTCACCAGGCCGCGTGCGCCTTCACGTACGACCGACAGCACGCCCAGCGACTTCGCGAACCATTTCACGCGCACGAAGTGCAGCAGCGCGTCGACGTTCGGCGGGACGGCGCCGAAGCGGTCGCGCATCTCGTTGCGGATGTCGGTCAGGCGCTCCTCCGTCGAGGCCGAGGCGATCTTCTTGTAGAAGGTCATGCGCAGGTTCTCTTCGCCGATGTAGTCGCGGGGGATGTAGATGTCGACGCCGAGGCTCATGGAGGTCTCGATCTCTTCCTCGATGCGCTCGCCCTTCATCTCCCGGATCGTCTCCTCGAGGAGCTTCGTGTACATCTCGAACCCGACCGCGGCGATCTGTCCCGACTGCTCGCCGCCGAGGATGTTGCCGGCGCCGCGGATCTCGAGATCGCGGGCCGCGATGCGGAAGCCGGCGCCGAGGTCCGAGAACTCCTGGATCGCGGCCAGGCGTTTGCGCGCGTCGCCGCTGAGCACGCGATCCGAGGGGACCAGCAGGTAGCAGAACGCCAGGCGGTCGCTGCGGCCCACGCGGCCGCGGAGCTGGTAGAGCTGCGACAGGCCGAAGCGCTCGGCGTGATTGATGAGGATCGTGTTGCAGGCGGGGATGTCGATGCCGTTCTCGATGATCGTCGTCGCGAGCAGCACGTCGTACTTGCGCTCGATGAAGGCGAGCATGGCCTGCTCCAGCTCGCGCTCTTCCATCTGTCCGTGCCCGACGATCACGCGCAGGCCCGGCACGATCCGCTCGAGCATTTCCTTCATCTGATAGATCGACTCGACGCGGTTGTGAACGAAGAACACCTGTCCGCCGCGGCCGACCTCGAACTCGATGGCCTCGCGGATGAAGTCGTCGTCGAACGGCACCACCGCGGTCTGGATCGCGAGGCGATCCTTGGGCGGCGTCTCGATGATGGAGATGTCCCGGATCCCGACGAGGGACATATGCAGCGTGCGCGGAATGGGCGTCGCCGACATGGCCAGCACGTCCACGCTTTTCTTGATCGACTTCAGGCGCTCCTTCTGGGCCACGCCGAATCGCTGTTCCTCGTCGATGACGAGCAGGCCGAGGTCCTTCCAGTTCACGTCCTTCGAGAGCAGGCGGTGGGTGCCGACGATCACGTCGATCTCGCCGATCTCCACCTTCTTCAGGATCTCCTTGAGCTCCTTCGCCGAGTAATAGCGCGTCATCAGCTCGATGGTCACGGGGAAGGAGGCGAAGCGCCGGAGGAAGGTGCGGTAGTGCTGAAACGCGAGCACGGTCGTCGGCGCGAGCACGGCCACCTGCTTGCCGTCCATCACCGCCTTGAACGCGGCCCGCATCGCTACCTCGGTCTTGCCGTAGCCGACGTCTCCGCACAGGAGGCGGTCCATCGGCTTGCGCGACTCCATGTCGCTCTTCACGTCCTCGATCGCCGACATCTGATCCTCGGTCTCGTCGAACTCGAACGCGTCCTCGAAGTCGAACTGCCACGGCGAGTCCTTCTGGAAAGAGTGACCGTGGACCATGCGCCGGGTGGCGTAGAGCTTGAGCAGCTCGTCGGCCATGTCGCGCATGGCCTTCTTGACCGAGGCCTTCTTGCGCCCCCAGCTCGTGCCGCCCAGCTTGTCGAGCTGCGGTTTGGCCTCCTCACCCGCGGTGTAGCGCTGGATGAGATTGAGGTTCTCCATCGGCATCAGCAGCTTGCCGCCGCCGGAGTACTCGATCTGCATGACCTCGCGCTCGTTGTCGCCGAAGGGGATGCGCTGCAACCCGAGGAAGCGGCCGACGCCGTGATCGACGTGGACGATGTAGTCGCCCGCCTTGAGGTCGCGGAGGTCGGAGAGGAAGGCCTCGGACTTTTTCTTGCGCCCGCCGACGCGCGTCGACGTGGGCGGCTCGAAGAGGTCCCACTCCGAGTACGCGGCGACGCCGAGGTCTTCGAAGACGAAGCCGCGGGCGATGTTGCCGTGCGTGACCGCGAGCTCGCCGCCGATCCTGTTCTCCGCGAACGGGACGTCGAACTCTTTCAGCAGCCGCTCGATCTTTTCGCGGCCGCCCTTCGTGGCGGTGAAGAAGAGTTGCTGGAGCTCGCTGCGCAGGACGTCGGCGGGAAAGTCGCTGAGGCGGTTGTTGTAACGATCGGTGGGGCGGGCGTGGAGACGGAGCTCCTGTGTCATGCTCCGGGTGACACGACTGGCGATATGCACGTCCGAAAACGACAGCCGCGCGTTGCCGGTGAACGCCAGCACGTCCCGGCCGGGTGCCACCAGCTTCTCCGGCGGATACACCGAGCGACCCTTTTCCGCCGCGAGCTCGTACTCGTTGCGGAGCAGCGACTCGTACCTGGCGATGGTGGTGGTGATGTTGTCCGGTTCGATGAGGATGATGTCGAAGTCGCGGATGTAGTCCGCGAACGTCACGCTCTCCATGGCCACGGGCAGGTAATGCTCGATGCCGGAGAACGTCCCGCTGTCCTGCAGCTTCTCGATCTTGTCGTTGACGTCGTACTTGAAGTGCGGGTCCATGAAATCCAGCGAGAGCCGCCGCGACAGCTTCTGCCGAGCCTCTTTGGTCACGGGGAACTGCGTTATCGGATAGATGGTGACCGGGCCGGAGGGGTCGCCGGAGCGCTGGGTCTCGACGTCGAACCAGCGCAGCGTGTCGATGGTGTCGCCGAACAGCTCGACGCGGATCGGGTCAGGCAGGTTCGGCGCGAAGAGGTCGAGGATGCCGCCGCGGAATGCGAACTCGCCGGCTTCCCCAACCAGGTCCGTGCGCACGAATCCGTTCTCGACGAGCTGGTTGAGGAGCGTGCGCATGTCCAGGTCCTCGCCCTCGGTGAGCCGCACGATGCGCGCGCGAAAGTCCTCCGCGCGCGGCAGGCGCTGGAACAGCGCGCGCGTGGGAACGACCAGCAGGTCGGCCGCACCGTCGATGAGCATGCCCAGGGCGCGGATCTCCTCGCGGACGACGCCGAGGGAGGGCGCGACGTCCTGGTAGGGGGAGAGGGAGGGGGCGGGGTAGACCGACACGCACTCCGGCTGGCCATGGAAGAGACGAAGAGACGTCTCGAAGTCGTCGACCGCGGCGTCGCCGGGAGTGATGATCGCGACGCGGCGCTGCTGTTGCTCCTGCAGCGCGGCGATGACCAGCGCACGCGCCTCCACGGTCGCGCCGGTAACGTCGAGCTTCTCCTCGAGGAGGCGCGAAAAAAACCTCGCCCGCGCGACGCGCGAGCGAAGTTCGGAGATGAGCGGTTCGTGGCGGTCCATTCGGCGCCGCGAATTACATCACGGCGTGAAGTAGCCCTTGATCGTCCGCGCGGTCAGCTTCGGCGACGACATCACCACCTGCACGCGGCGGTACTGGTTGGCCTTTCCGAGGTCCGACACCACGTACGTGATCGCGAACTGCGCGCGGAGGTCCTTCTCGATCGCCTCGTAGCGGGCCAGGAGGTTCTGCTGGGTCGCGGTCGCGATGAAGCCGCCCGTCTCCGCGGCCAGGAACGTCAGCCGCTCGAGATCGCGTGTCTCGCTCCCGCCCTCGTAGGCGATGAAGTAGAGCGGAATCCCGGCCTCGCGCGCCATCTTGTGCGCGTCTTCGAACGTGTAGTTCGACGCCGTGTCGCCGCCGTCGGTCATGACCACGATGGCGCGGCGGTTCTTCTCTTCCCGCAGCTCGCGGATGGCGGAGATGACCGCGTCGTAGAGCGCGGTCTGGCCGTTCGGCTTGATGCCGCGCACCGCCTCACGGATCGAAGTGCGGTCCTGCGACAGCGACAGCTTGCGCCGCGGCACTTCCTGGATCGCGGTGATGCTGCAGCGATCGCCTTCCTTGATCGCCTTCTCCACAAAGTCCGCGGCCGCTTTCGACGCGTGTTCCATCGAATAGGTCATCGACGCCGAGGCGTCGAGCAGCAACGCGATCGAGATCGGCTGGTCGAAGGCCTTGCCGAACTCGATGATCTTCGCCTCGGCGCCGTTGTCGATGATGCGGAACTGCGAGCGGTCCACGTCGTCGCGCGTGTTGCCGTTGCGGTCGACCACCGACACGAAGATGGGAATCGTGCGCACCTGCAGCTCTTCCGCGACGATGTCGCCGCCGGGAGCCCAGAAGTCCGCCGCCTCTTCACCCGACTTCGCCCGCGCCGTCACCTGCACGTACCCGTTCGACAGCATCGAGTCCGGGACGGTGAAGCGATACGGCGCCTCCTTCGTCGACGCGACGACCTGCGCGTTCTCCCAGAGCTGCACCACCTCGATCGGGTCTTCCTTCGGCGAGGTGGTGATGGCCTCGAATGTGTGCGTGTCGATCTGCTGGAGGCGCACCGACAGCGGCAGGTTGCCGCGGTTGATCGTCTCCGTCCATTGCGCGCGCTTGCCCTTCGGCGACGTGGCCGAGACCGAGATCCTGTGCTGCATCGGCGTCGGTCCGAGGTCGACGGTGATGCGGTAGGGCGCGAGGAGGTTGGTGGCCACCTTCTGGCCGTCGACCGTGACCGTGACCTTGGCGTTCTCGATCGCCGGAACGATCACCATGTCGACGACGCCCGTGTACTCGGTGGCGTGCTGGAGGGGCACGCCGCGCGTCAGCGTCAGTTGCGTATTCGCCGCGGCAGTCGTAGCAATCAGGAGAGAGGAGAGAAGAGAGACTGCTGTGTACCGCTCGAAAACGTTCATTACTTCCGCCTTGTCAGGTCGCCATGACCGACGGATGTCAACTATGGTGCCAAGTGACGTTCAGCGTTCGTAGATGCGCCGGTACTCGTTGCGGTTCCGGGTCACCGTTTTGACGTACAGGCGCGTTTCGGCATAGGGGATCGACTCGATGAAAACGTCGATCTCATCGGGAGAGGTCCGGGACATCCACCGCTGGACCGCCGTCTCGCCGGCATTGTACGCCGCGATGGCCAGGGTGAGCTTGTTCCCGGTCGCGGCCAGCTTCTGCGACAGCTCCGCCGCGCCCACGGCGACGTTCTTCTCCGGGACGAACAGGTCCGCTCGCGTCACCTCGCCGATCCCGCCCGCCGCCCCGATCCGCGAGGCCTCCTCGGGCATGATCTGCATGAGTCCGACCGCGCCGGCGTTCGACACGGTCGACGGCTCGAAGCCGCTCTCCTGCCGGATGATCGACGCCAGCATGTACGGGTCGTGCCCCCGCTTCGCTGCCTCGGCCTGAATGGTCTCCCAGTACGCGAGCGGGAACAGGATCTCCCAGAACCGCCGGGGGATGTTCGTGCCGCCGTGCCGGACGTACTCGCGGAACCGGCGCTGCAGCACACCGTTCGCCTTGAACGGTTCGCCGCCGCGCACGTAGACGTCCGCGAGCATGAACTGCACGGCCAGGTTGGCGTCGTACTTTGCGGCCAGGACTTTCATCTCCCGCGCCGCCGCGCGATCGAGGCCGATGTCCTGCAGCGCGCGCACGACCGCGAAGCGCGGTTCGTTCACCGATGCCGCGTCGACGTCCGGGAACGTGTTCAGCGACTTCGTCTCCGTCCCTGCGATCGACGGCCACAGCTCCTTCGCGCGGTACGCGTAGTAACTGAACGGATACTCCGCGACGATCTGCGCCGCCGCCGCGTTGCGCTGCGCGGTCCGTCCCAGCTTGTCGTGAATCTTCGCGGTCCAGAAGAGCGAGTTCGTCTTCCAGTCGCCGTCCGGATACGCGCGCACGTAGCGGTCGAACGTCTGCAGCGCCTGGTCGTACCTGCCCCAGAGGAAGTAGGTCCATCCGAGGTTCCAGAGGTTCTCGTCGCCGGCACCGGCGTCGGCGGCCTTGGTGAGGTTCTCGACGGCGCGCGCGTAGTCGATGACGTCGTTCGAGTAGTACTTCGCGCGGAGGATCTTCGCCTCCACCGCTTCCTTGCTCTGCGGAAACTCCTTCTCGACGGCGTCGAGGCCGGCGAGAAAGATGTCCGCACGCTCGGCGCGCCACGCCGCGCGGGCGCGTGTCAGCGCGAGCGCGGGATCGGTGAGCCTGAGGCCTTCCGTCTCGGCGAGGAGCTCCGAGTAGTGTCGCGAGTTGAAGAGCGCGCGGATGCGGGTCGCCTGCGCCTCCGGCGCGTTCGCGGGAAGGAGCGTGAGCGCCTGGTCGTAGCGATCGGAGCGAGCCAGCTTCGCCGCGAGCGCGATGCGCTCGGATGCGGGCAGCCCCGCGACCTCGTTCTTCACGAAATCGAACGTCTGCTCCGTGTACCGGCCCTGCGGATAGGTTGTCAGCAGGCGCATGCGCGTGTTCGAAGCGAGGTCGCTGCGTCCTGCCTTCGCCAGCGCCGTGGCCATGGCCACGAAGTCCGTCTCGTTCAGCTCATCGATGGCCAGCGCGTTCGCTTGCGCCCACGCCGCGTCGGTCGCCGAGCGGTCGCCGAGTTGCGCGTAGAGCTGCGGCAGGCGCAGCCGGGCCACCGTCGCGGCGGACGTGTCGCTGATGGCGATGATCTCGGAGAGGATGGCCACCGCGCTCTGCGCGTTGCCGCGCGCCACTTCCGCCTCGGCGATGCGCAGACGCAGGAACGGCGCGACTTCGGGATACGCGGCCGCCGCCTCGGTCAGCGCGGGCACCGCGGCGTTCCACTCTTTTTTGTCGAAGTGCTCGAGCGCGCGGCGGGCGAGATCGCGCGGCGGCAGTTGCGGCGGCGGCTCGACCGCGACGACGGGAACGGCGGCGGGCCGCACCGGCTCCATCGGCGCCGGCTGCGCGCATGCGGCAAGCAGCAACACTGCGACGACCGCGGCTCCTCGCAGCGGGAGACGGGCCCCGGCCAGTCCCCTCTCCCCGCGCGCGGGGAGAGGGCCAGGGTGAGGGGTGGTTCCTCGCAGCGGGATACGGCCTCTCACCCTGACCCTCTCCCCACTTACGCGGGGAGAGGGGACTGCTGCTTCGCTCACACGACCCTGACCCATCGATCCCCCTCGTTTTCAAATCCCACGCGCCGGAAGAACTCCTGCGCGTCGCCTGCGTCGTCCACGATGATGCGGCGCCGTTCGAGCTTCGCCGCGAGCTGTTCGACCTCGCGCATCATCGCGCGGCCGATGCGTTTGCGACGCAACTCTCCCGTGACGAAGATGCTCTTCAGACGCAGCGCATCGCCGGTGATCTCGAGGTCCACGACGGCCACGAGATCGCCGAGGAGCTTGCCGAGCAGGCCGCATGCCGGAGGGGCGGCGGTGCCGAGAAAGTCGCGCAGTGCGGGGTGGTCGGTGGCCTCGATCGGCCGGACGTAGAGTCGTAATCCCTTCACTTCAATGCCTTTTCAGCATATTCCGCTGCGCAAATAATTTCTTGACAAAACAAGGTTGCCGCGTAGACTTCAGGACGGCCCGAACCCCCCAATCACGGTTAAAAGTGACTCGACTATGAACGTTCAGCAGGCGATCGACCAATTCCTTCAGCATGGCCAGGCGGTGCGTAACTTGTCCGATCGGACAATTCGCGCGTACCAGTCTGACCTGGCGCAGTTTCACACGCACATGACCGACGTCACCGCGACGGAGATCACGCCCGACCACCTCGAGATCTATCTCGACAAGCTCGGCGGCGGTCCGTATCGCGACACGTCGATCCGCCGCAAGGTCGCCGCGCTGAAGGTCTTCTTCCGATTCCTCGAGGAGCAGGGGATCGTCACGGAGTCGCCCGCCCGCAAGCTCAAGATCCGCAAGCCGGTCGAGAACCGCGTTCCGACCGTGCTCTCGAATCGCGAAGTGCGCGCGCTGCTCGCCGCCCCGAAGGAGCAGGTCGAGGAGCTGTCCATCGCCCGCGATCACTCGGCCGGAAGCCGCAACCGCTACTTCTGCGCCATCCGCGACAACGTCATCCTCGAGCTGCTCTTCTCGACCGGCATCCGCATCGGTGAGCTGGTCGCGCTGAACGTCTCGGACGTCGACGTCGATCGCCGCCAGATCCAGATCACCGGACGTGCCACCCGCGGCCGCGTGGTTGCCCTCAGCTCCGACACGCTGCCGGACGCGATCCGCAACTACCTCGAGCTGCGCGGGGAGCGCTCGCTCTCCACGCCGGCCCTGTTCGTCGGCCGCTCGGGAACGCGTCTCACGATCTACTCGATCGAGAACATCTTCAAAAAGCACGTCCGCTTGGCGGAGATCAAGCGCCACGTGACGCCGCACTCGCTCCGCCACACCATGGCCGCGCAGCTCGTCTCGTCCGGCGCGGACATCAAGGAAGTGCAGGAGATCCTCGGCCACGCGTCGATCCTCTCGACGCAGGTCTACACCCGCCTGCCCATCCAGAAGCGCGGCCGCACGGCGGCCCCGGTCTCGCTTTCCGGCGACGCGAAGCTGCAGATCAAGAAGAAAGCCTGAGCGCTCGCTCAGCCATCTAAAATCGCGCGGCCATGTGCCGCGCGATTTTGTTTTTGGCCCTCGCTCTCCCCGCGTACGCCGACCTCACCCAGTCCGTCCGCACCTGGCGGACGAGATCCGAGACGGCCATCCTTGACGAGCTCCGCGCCTTCCTGGCCATCCCCAACATCGCTTCGGACACGCCGAACATCGAGCGCAACGCCGCCGCGCTCGCGGAGATGCTCCGCAAACGCGGCGTGACGCCGCAGCTCCTGCGTGTCGAAGGTGCGCCGCCCGTCGTCTTCGGCGAGATCCGCACGCCGGGCGCTCGCGAGACTCTCGTGCTCTACGCCCACTACGACGGCCAGCCCGTCGATCCGTCGCAGTGGACCAGCGATCCGTGGAAGCCGGAGCTGCGCGGCGACCGCATCTACGCACGCTCCGCCAGTGACGACAAAGCACCCATCATCGCCATGCTCGCGGCGCTCGACGCGTTGCGCGCGTCGAAGATCCCGCTGCGCGTGAACGTGAAGTTCTTCTTCGAAGGAGAAGAGGAAGCCGGCTCTCCGCACCTCGGCGCGATCCTGGAGAAGTATCGCGAGCAACTCGACGCCGACCTCTGGATCATCGCCGACGGCCCCGTGCACCAGAGCGGCCGCCCGCAGCTCTACTACGGCGTGCGCGGCGTCCTCGGACTCGAGCTGACGATCTACGGTCCGCTCCGCCCGCTGCACAGCGGTCACTACGGCAACTGGGCGCCGAACCCGATCGCGACCATGGCGAACCTCATCGCCTCCATGCGCGACGACGAGGGCCGGATCCTCATCGACGGCTTCTACGACGACGTGCGTCCGCTCTCCGAGGCCGAGCGCACCGCGCTGGATGCTGTTCCCTCGGTAGACGACACGCTCCGCGGCGAGCTCGCCCTCGGCCGCACCTCCGGCGTGCTCGTGGAGCGCATTACGCTCCCCGCTCTGAACGTGCGCGGCATCCGCGGCGGCGCGGTGGGGGAGCAGGCCGCGAACGTGATCAGCACCGAGGCGCGGGCGTCGATCGACTTCCGCCTCGTGCCGGATCAGACGCCGGAGCGCGTGAAGGAGAAAGTGGAGCGCCATCTCCGCGCACGCCGCTTTCACATCGTGCGCGACACGCCGGACGCGGACACGCGACGCGCGCATCCGAACGTGATCAAGGTGGAGTGGGAGTCGGGCTATCCCGCATCGCGCCTCGCGCTCGATCATCCGCTCGCGGCGAGCGTGGCCCGCCGCATCGAGACCGCCACCGGCCAGCCGCTCGTCAAACTCCCCACCCTCGGCGGCAGCGTCCCCCTCTACCTCTTCCAGTCCAGGCTCGGCGCCCCCGCCCTCGGCGTCCCCACCGTGAACCACGACAACAACCAGCACGGCGCCAACGAGAACCTCCGCCTGCAGAACCTCTGGAACGCGATCGAGACCTTCGCGGCGGTAGTCGCGGGGCGCTGACGCTTCTGTTGTCGGTTGTCAGTTGTCAGTTGTCTGTGGTTCATCGGCTCGCGGGTCACTTCCGGCGAGCGTTTCATTTGTGTCATCCCGAGCGTGAGTCGAGGGACCTTCTATGAGTAGGCCTTGTCAAGCCTCCTTGATCGTGTTCCTGCCTTCGGGACCGTCTCGGCTTCTTCTATTCGCACTCGAGGTGCATGGAGAGATCCTGGATAGGTGAGCT